>DAIDJT010000053.1 GCA_027451265.1 Bacteroidales bacterium
TGGCATCATAATACCATGAAGCAGGGGTACATAAATGCTCAATGCGAGGGAAACAAGCTTCCAATTAGTCATTTATACGATTTTAGAAATGCAGCATCTCAAATTTAAGAAGTGTTTTTAAGATTGTCAACAGTTTTCCCGAAATATTTTAATGTATGACTCTGCAAGATGACTTTCCATTACAATCATGGCGTCAGGCACCCGGCGCTATAAACATCATTAACAGACAACATATCGGAGAATACAAGAGATTTACTTGACTTCAGCAGCCAAATGACGTAAATTTATAAAGCGTTACCGGGTGGAACTAAAACATAATTGCCTATGAAAAAGACTGCTGTTCTCTGCTCAATGCTCCTGTTTATGCTTGTGGCATGCAAACAGGAGCCCGTAAACCCTGTCGTTGGCGCATGGGACCTGATTTACGCCAGACAGGTGGTAAATGACTCTACCGTATCCACATTCCCGGTTGACTACCAGGGAAGCCAGGTGAAAATGTGGTGCAATAACTACTGGATGTTCGTGGATAAATTTACTGCGGACAGTGTAATCATAGATGGCTTCGGCGGCGGATCATATACCCTTGAGGGTATAGTATACAAGGAGACAATCAAATACCACTCAACCGCTGATTTTGTCGGACAAACATTACGGATGAGAATCGTCGTCGCCAACGATACCCTGGTCCAGGTATGGCCTGCAGATGAAATGGGAGAAGTGGATAAAAGCAATTACTGGTCGGAAAAATACGTCAGGGTAAAATAGGGGATCGGGGGCCGATCATGGAGTACAGTGCCGGTTGACCTGCGAACTAGGCGGTAATTATTGCCCTCTGGGTTGCAATGCTTAAAAGTGTGCAGCCTGTATCCATCATTTGGCGTCTGTGTTACTATGCTGTAATCGCTGCGTGGTATTTGTCTGCTGACTGCGGACAGAAAACTGAAAACTTCACTATTGCCTTATGCCTGCCGCCTCTTGCCTGATTACCTGGAAAGCAGCTTCACCAGCTTCTCATGCAGCTGTGCTGCCCAGGTCTCTATCTCCGAATGACCCCGTGTTTCAGCCTCGCGAAGCAGGCCAAGCAAGAGACGCAGCTTGAACCTTGACCGCTCACCGGGCTGTGATGAATCCTTTTTTTCAGCATCACCGCTGAAGAAACCTTCACTGATGGTATGAACCATACCCCGCACATGGGCCGTGTACTGCAAAATCACCATGTGTGACTCAGCACCCTTCGCCGAACCAAGGGAGGGAATGACTGTGAAAATAGCAAAAGGCTTTTTATTCAGCGCTGCCTGGTTGTGCCTTACAAACTCCATCGCCTCAGGAACCCATCCTCCACCCTGCTCCTGGCAACCGGCAACGACAGCCGAATAACCCTTCACCGTTGTCACCCCTGACATGGGTAACAGGGTCACATCCGCACCCAGGCCGGTCAACACCCGGGCCACACGTTCAGCCACACTGGCTGACAGCCCGGACATCCCCGCATGGGCGACAAGTATCTTCATGGTTCAGGTAACAGATTTAGTCTCTCAAAAGTAATCAAAAAGAGTATAACCTGAAGCCACAGTCAGGCAATCACTGCTTCCCCGTTAAGGGTTTTCTTACTACTTTTGCAAAAAGACCACTATGGCAATACCGAGTTTCTTCAAACAGAATAAACCGCGAGGCTTTAACTATATCCCCCGCTACTATGACCCGGTAAAGGAGGAGCTTGAACAACGCCGCAGGGAATGGGAAAAGGAGCGCGGTAAACAGGATGAGGGGAAGAACACTCCGGGAGAAGGACTCTCCTCCTCTGAAGCTTCGGAAGGAGCAGAATCCTCCTCAGCTGAAGCTCCGGAGAACAGAGCCCGCCAACCCTACCGCACAAAGATCATGCGGGGCGACATGAAAAACTACTTCCCCAGAAGACAGGAAAGGGTCAGGAAACAAAACACAATAAGACTCCTGGTCATCCTCATCATTATTGCCCTTATAGTTTATATCTATCTTCGCTTCTAAACTACCCGGATGAGTGACATTATCAAGCTCCTGCCCGACTCCGTCGCCAACCAGATAGCGGCCGGCGAAGTCATCCAGCGCCCCGCATCGGTGGTCAAGGAGCTGACCGAGAACGCCGTTGACGCAGGAGCCACGGAGATAAGCGTCGTCATCCGCGATGCGGGACGCACCCTCGTGCAGGTGATAGACAACGGCTGCGGCATGAGCGAGACCGACGCCCGCCTCTCTTTTGAAAGACATGCCACCTCAAAGATCTCATCTGCTGACGACCTCTTCACCATCACTACTAAAGGATTTCGCGGCGAGGCGCTGGCCTCAATAGCGGCAGTCTCCATGACAGAACTGCGCACAAGGCGCGAAGAAGACGAAGCAGGAACCCTCGTGGAGATAAACAACTCGAGGGTTACCAGGCAGGAACCCTGCTCCTGCGCCGCAGGATCAGTCTTCAGCGTCAGGAACCTCTTCTTCAATGTCCCCGCACGCCGCAAGTTCCTTAAATCAGACACCACCGAGTTCAGACATATTATTACCGAGTTCCAGCGTGTGTCGCTGGCTCACCCTGAGATACGGTTCAACCTGACCCACAATGACCAGGAGATCTACCGCCTGCCGGCGGGAAACCAACGCCAGCGGATCGTGGGGCTCTTCGGCAAACACTATAACCAGAACCTCGTCAGCGTTGAGACCTCCACCTCAATAGTCACTGTCAGCGGGTTCGCGGGCAAGCCCGAAAACGCACGCCGCTCTGCCGGTGAACAGTTTTTCTTCGTGAACAACAGGTTCATCAGGCACCCGTACCTTCACCGGGCGGTGCTTGAAGCCTACCAGGGCCTCCTTCCCCCTGACACACTGCCGGCATATTTTATTTACATGACCGCCGACCCGGCAACAATTGACGTCAACATCCATCCAACCAAGACTGAGGTCAAGTTTGAAGACGAGAGATCCGTCTGGCAGATCATGCTGGCCTCGGTCCGTGAGGCGCTGGGCCGGTTCAATGTTGTGCCCTCGCTCGACTTCGGGCCTGAGGGCGCAGTGGAGATACCGGTCATAATGGGGAATACTCCTCCCCCGCCTCTGCCCCAGATAGAGGTTGACCACACCTTCAATCCCTTTGAGGGCACCGAGTACCAGAGACCTGAGACAAAATGGAAGTGGGAGGCTGAACGCAACACCCCCCGCAACTGGGAGTCGTTATTCACAATCACTGCCCGCAGCGGCGCTGAAGGCAGGGAGAAGCAGGCCGGCGCCGGGCACGACAGCTATGAGGGAGGCGGGCAGGGGGAAGAAGGCCGTGCGGCAGACGGCATCAGCAGCGCAGGCCAGCGCCGTTTCTTCCAGGTGAAGAACCGCTACATCATGTGCCCGGTCATATCCGGCATAATGATGATAGACCAGCGCAGGGCACATGAGAGGGTGCTGTACGAGAGATACCTGACCTCGCTGGGTGACGGCCCGAGGCCGGCACAGGTGTCGCTCTTCCCCGTGGAGGCGGAACTCAACCCCGGCGACATGGTGATCATTGAAGAGATAAGCGACCAGCTCAGGATGCTCGGTTTTGACATAAAGACAGGAAAAGAGGGCACAGTAACGATCACCGGCCACCCGGCTGACAGCCGTAATGCCAGCCCCCTGTCGATGCTCGAGACCATTATTGCCGAATACAAACATTCAATGGGCGATCCATCCATAGGCGCACGGGAACGTGTTGCCCTCTCGATGGCCAGGGCTTCAGCCATACAGTACGGAACTCCGCTCACGCATACAGAGATGGAGGAACTCTTTGACATGCTCTTCGCCTGTGCCATGCCAAACTACTCTCCCACAGGCAAAACGGTGATGAATATAATCACCCTTGAGGAGCTTGACCGGAGATTCAGCTGATTTTCGGTCAGAATGGCTAAATTTGCGGTCTGAAACACGAGAAAACAACAAGATGAACAGAATACTCTCAGGAACTCCCCCGGTGGTGAAAAACCTCATCATCATAAATGTGGTGATGCTCCTGCTATATGAACTTCTCAAGTATACGACAGGCATCAACCTGAACGGCATCCTCGGGCTGTATTTCCCGAAGTCGGAGTTCTTCCGGTCATGGCAGATCGTCACGCACATGTTCATGCACGGCGGATTCGTGCACCTGCTTTTCAACATGTTTGCCCTGTGGATGTTCGGGAGGATACTTGAACAGGTATGGGGGCCAAAGCGGTTCCTGCTCTATTACCTGATTACGGGACTGGGCGCAGCTTTCTTCTTTGAATTGGTACAGTGGTACCAGTACAACAAGGTGATGGGAATCCTCTCACCCGAGCAGCTTCAGTATGTCTATGATGCCGGAAGCAATGCCGTCAGCCAGGGCAAGAACTTCACCGACCCGGATATGGGGAGGCTCAACTCGATACTCAATGTTCCTGTTGTGGGAGCATCAGGAGCGGTCTACGGAGTGCTTCTGGCCTTCGGTGTGCTCTTCCCAAACACACAGCTGATGTTTATATTTCCTCCCATACCTGTCAAGGCGAAATACGTTGTCATAGGGTATGCAGCCATAGAGCTCTACCTGGCCATCACAAGCCCGGGAAGCAGCATAGCCCATACGGCACATCTCGGCGGGATGCTCTTCGGCTATATCCTGATAAGATACTGGCGGAAGACAACTAAAACCCTTTACTGATGAACATCTGGGACGAGATAAAGGGGTCATTCAAACATGGCACAGCCCTCACGCGGCTGATGTACATCAATGGTGCCGTTTTCCTGATAATTAAGATTATTGAAGTCATCGGGGTACTTACCGCCAGTCCCGGGCTGGCACCGGCGGTGATTTCGAATCTTGCCGTTCCGGCCTCCACCACCGCCCTGGCTCTCAAGCCATGGACACCCCTGACATATATGTTCACCCACCAGGGATTCATCCATCTGCTCTTTAACCTTATGTGGCTGTGGTGGTTCGGAAAAATATTCCTGGCATACCTCGATCAGCGCAAGCTGGTGGCACTTTACATCATGGGGGGGCTGGCCGGGGCACTGCTTTATATAATCGTCTTCAATATCTTCCCGGCTTTCGCGTCAGCGGTGAATGTATCAATAGCACTGGGTGCCTCAGCCTCGGTGATGGCACTGGTTATAGGCACCGCTGTCTACCTGCCGGACCTTGAGCTGCACCTGCTTTTCTTCGGACGGGTGAAGCTGAAATACCTGGCGCTGGTGACGTTCCTTATAACTTCAGTATTTGACTTCTCGGTCAATACCGGGGGCAAGATAGCCCACATCGGGGGCGCACTGATGGGACTGGCATACGGTCAGGGCATCAGGAATGGCAGGGATTTTGGGGCATGGTTAAACACGATCATCGACTTCGTTGTTAATCTCTTCAAGCCCGGCAGAAGGCTGAAGGTGAAATACAAAAAAGCCGGTGCCGCCTTTGACGCGGGGAAGACGAAGACAGACATTGAGTATAACACGGCAAAAGCCGGGAGACAGAAGGAGATAGACCATATACTCGACAAGATTTCAAAAGGAGGTTATGACAGTCTCACGAAGGAAGAAAAAGCAATCCTCTTCAGCGAGAGCCAGAAAAAAGGGTAGCGGTATAAGGCGCTTCACGCGAAACATACTGCTGGCGGTCACCTTCTTCCTTGTCCTCCTCCTGTTGCTGGCATACCTTTCAATCTACCTCAATCCTGCAACAATTGCCTTCCCTGCGATTTTCGGACTGGCATATCCGTACATTGCTGCCGCGAACCTGGTGATTGTGATCGTCTGGATCCTGTTCAGGAAGTGGTATGCGCTGATACCGGCCCTGGCCGTGGTGGCGGGATTAGGATACATCCACAACTTCATCAGGTTCACAAACCAGGGACGCGAGGAGCACCATGACCTGAAGCTGATGAGCTACAACGTGCGCCTGTTCAATATTTATGAATCGGGTGAAAAGAACACATACAGCAAGATGCTCCAGCTTCTCAGGAAAGAGGATCCGGGCATTCTGTGCGTGCAGGAGTATTTTGTCAAGGGTGATCCTGCCGTTGGCGAAAGGAAGCTCAGGGAAAGCCTCGGGGAGAAAAGATACACTCATTTCAAGCTGATCAAGAGTGGCACGGCCAGCCGCTACGGAATTGCAACCATCTCGCGGTACCCTATCATACACAGGGGCGATGTGGTGCATCCGGGGTCATCATCACTGACAATTTTCAGTGATATCGTTGTTGACACCGATACGTTCCGGGTTTACAACAATCACCTGCAATCGTTCCGCCTCCGCCGCGTGGAGGGAACCCTCCTCAATGAGATTACCGGAGAGGAGAATGGGAGCTCAATGGACAATATCTCAGGTATTTACCGTAGCCTGATGCAGGGATTTGCCAGTCGTGCCCTGCAGGTTGACCGGGTGAGGAGGCACATGGAGTCATCACCGTACCCTGTGATTGTGGCCGGTGACTTCAATGACACGCCCGTTTCATACACGTATCGCGTCATGCGCCGCGGGCTGAAGGATGCCTTTGTGGAGGCGGGTTACGGGGCCGGGTTCACATACCGGGGTAAGTACCCGCCAAACAGGATAGATTATGTCCTGTACAGCGAAGGGATAGAATGCACTGACTTTGATATTGTCAAGGTGAGGTATTCAGACCACTACCCGGTGATAGCCTATTTCAGGCGTGCTGACCGAAAGGAAGTTTTGACAGGCAAGGATTCACGCCGGAAATAACCGAGTCAATCACCCTTTCTTGCCGTGAGGAAGGTTCGTCAGGTCAGCAACCCGGCAGGAAAAAATGACTGTCAATCAAACTTTCTGACCAAAAGGAAGCTTCTGCAAATCAGCATTCCCGCCAGACACAATAATTTCCACTTTTTTACCGCTGAACAGTTCCCTGTTTGCCAGCACAGCAGCCAGGGGGACGGCTGATGAAGGTTCAACAACTATCTTCATGCGGGTCCACATCAGTGCCATTGCCTCTGCTATCTGTTCCTCAGTCACCGTGAGGATGTCGTCGACATTATTCCTTATGACCGAGAATGTTCTTTCGCAGAGCGAAGTGAGGAGTCCGTCTGCTATTGTGCGTGGTGGCAGTGCGGGCTGGATGGTGCCTGTGCGGAGCGATCTGGCCGCATCGTCGGCCAGCAGCGGCTCGGCCCCGTATATTTTTGCGGCGGGAGCCATATGCCGGGTTGTTATGGCCGAGCCGCTGAGGAGGCCGCCGCCGCCGACCGGTGCGAGGACCGCGTCAGGGCCAGGCACCTCTTCGAGCAGTTCCATCGCCGCGGTCCCCTGCCCGGCGATGATATAAAAGTTGTCATATGGATGGATCATCGTCGCGCCGGTACGATCAATCACCCCGGCGGCGGCGGCCTCACGCGCCGCCAGCGTGGGCTCACAGAAGGTGATCTCCGCGCCGTAGCCCTCCACCGCCCTCTTCTTCACTTCAGGAGCCGAGGAGGGCATCACAATATATGCCTTCACCCCGCGCATCACCGCAGCATGAGCCAGCGCGGCAGCATGGTTGCCCGACGAGTGCGTCACCACGCCGGCGGCGCGCTGCGCCTCCGTGAGATTCAGTACGGCATTCGTGGCACCCCTGAACTTGAAGGCCCCTACCTTCTGGAAGTTCTCACACTTGAAAAAGAGCCTCGCTCCGCTGATGGCATCAAGCTGCTTCGAGGTCAGCACCGGCGTGCGGTGAACATGCGGCCCGATAAGCCTCATGGCTGCCTCAATATCTTCAAACTTCGGAATGAATAACATACCAGCCCTGTTTATCAGTTCACCTGCCTGAACAGGTCCTTGAAAATCAACTCCTGCTCAGGTGTCATCTTCTCCTTCTTCATGATCACAAACCTTGCCCTGCCACCCGGAGCCGGGGGAGCCTCCTCCTTGAGATACAGCCCTGCATAGTCAAGATACCTGTCATAATCAGGCCTGACAGTCGACGATGCCCAGCCGAACAGCTCTCCAAGGTCTGTCCCTGCAGCCTTCTCGCACTCCGCACGGAACTCCCCATCCGTAAAACCCCGGCCAAGCTTCTTGTGGTAGTCATAATAAAGGGTCCGCATCACATCGTCAAGCGACTTACTGTTGCCACTGCTCTGCCTGATCTTAAGGTCAAGCAGCAGACCAAGGCCGCATCCCTTGTCGTAATATGAGATGGTTGTATTCTGGCTGTTCTCGCTGAAGCTGAAGAAATTGATCCAGGTGTCAAAGCTTGAGAGGGTGGCCGACTGCACCCGGCTGCCGGGAATCGATTCATATGCTGAGATTGACCGGCTGAGCGACTCCAGCATCTCATCCCGGGTCATGAACCCTGCCCGGTTCATGATTATGTTTTCATAATAAACCGTGAATCCCTCTGAAACCCAGAGCATGTTGGTATAGTTCTCCCTGTCATAGTCAAACGGACCGAGGGCTATCGGCCTGATGGTCTTAATATTGTACAGATGGAAGAATTCGTGTGCTATGAACTCCATCCATCCCCTGAACGACCTCCGGTCGGCAGGATATATATCCCCGTCTTCCCTGCCGGTAAAAACCGCCATTGAGTTAAGATGCTCAAGGCCTCCCATCCCTTGTCCCATAATCAGGAAAGTATAATGGCTGTATGGCATCTCGCCTATGATGCTGACTGCGCTTTCCACAACCCTGGCATAATCGCGTTTAAGGGCTTCCCTGTCATAGCTGCCAGGGTTCAGCACTGCAATATGGTGAGGCACGGTGTTGACTGTGAAAGTCATCACCTCCTGGTTTCCCGCCAGAACGGGGCTGTCGAACAGCACATCGTAGCATGAAGCGCTGAATGTCTGCTCCAGTCGCTGCGCCGGTGCCACACCGGAATCGGCAGTAACCGGTTTCCTGACGGTGGTGGTTGCCTTCACAATACCGGCAGCGTTGGTGACCGGCTTATTGCCTGCGGAGTTGATTGCCTTCTCCCGGCCCGCTGCAGTGGTGACAGGTTCCAGTCCGTCAGAGCCGGTGACCGGCTCCAGTCCTGTGGAGACGGTAGTCCAGCCTGGATACAGGTCGAGGGTGACTCTGCTTGGTGATTTAATGGCATCTTCCGGGTAAAGGAAGAGGGCTGCCGGCACGATGAAGGCATGGGTTGTATCGATGAAAGCATCGGCAACGGAATGGCTGTTGCCATAGACAATCCATGATGCTGTCAGTGAGCCAGCACCGCCGGTGGCTACCTTCCAGATGTTCTTGGATGACTTCAGGAAGTGACATTCCCTGCCAGCGGCATCCCTGATCTCCTGGCGGCTCAGGTTCTTCGGGTAGTTCTGTATCCAGTAATAGCCAGGGGTCCATACAGGCATTTTCAGCACCAGTGTATCGGCACTTACACCGTCAATGGTCATTGTGACCCGGAAGTTATGGTTGACGGCATCATCCATTGATATCCTGTAGTTTATCATGAGGTCTGCCGGAGCGGAGGCGGGTGACCCGGCAGGGGCTGGAAAGCTTGCGGAGGCAGTTGACCCGGCAGGGGCCGGGGAGCCTGCGGAGGCAGGTAATACGGTAGGGGCCGGGGAGCCTGTTGTCACAGAGAGTTTGCCACCGGCAGAGCAACCGGTAAGGGTGGCTGAGGTGACGGATGCATAAAACAAAAGAATCACAGTAAGTGTCAGCAAACCATAACGGGATGCTTTTGTGACTGGTCTGAATTTAATATTCATGATCTTTGATGAAGTTTTAAAGTGAATTACCATAGATCCTTTCAGCCCGTTCTCTTATCAGGTCATGATATGAGGTTTTCATTTCAACCGGCAGAAAACTTATATCAATGAAATCATGCCATTTATTCATTGATACCAACATCTTATTGAAGATGTTTTCAATTGCCTTATGATCAATGTTAAACCTGTTTATCGCCTCAATGAAATCCTTCTTCCTGAGATTTTTCTTTTTGCCATTTAATGTAAGAGCCAGCTCTTCATCATCACCCTCCACAACAAGAGTTGAGGCAACCATATCATAGGCAGGACTCAGGATATAACCCATATCCGGAATATCAACAAGCGAGAAATTCTTCAGATGCATGTCAGCATTCCCGGTAAGAAATGAGAATAAAACCTGTTCAAAGAAATTTATCAGATCCAAACCAGGAGTGGCAGAATATCTGACAATCGCCTTCCCAATCTGCTCATGGGAGCCTTTATATTTATGCTCGGTCAGTCTTTCTGTAAGCTGACACATATCTTCCATATGGATTTTTGTCGTGCCTGTCCTGTCAATCCGCTTCGTTATATATGAAAGCTGACCGGAACTCAACCCTATGAGGGAATGTGGTACAACATCAATTCCTGAAATCTCTGCAAGATGCATTGTAAGATCTTCCAGTTCAGGAAGAAACGGATATCGCTTTGCAGGCGGTTTTAGAATATATCCACCCCACAGACCTGCAATCGTAAATCGCTGCGGTTCATCCTTTTTTGTCAGTTTCTCAAGGTGAAGTGACAATTTTGGCTGTGCTCCGGTAACAGATGTCTGGGACTTAATTACCTCCTCGGCCAGATTCAGCATCTGGTCTTCATTATAGGGCAATTCTGGAGGGAGGGCCGTACCGAATATTTTCCCGGAGCAGTAGCCGTGAAATTCAGGCCCTTCTTCATTCAATGGCTGGTAACAATATAGGCATCGTTTCATCACCTGAGCTTATGATTTATCTTCCACGATGCTTACGGCTCCGATGCAATCCCTGCAACATGCAAGCAACAGGCCCATCCTGTCACGGGCGTTCAACTTCCAATTCTTTTCAGCAATATCCAGTAGCCAACCCTCAGGAATCAGGCCATCAAAGAAAGAAAACAGATCCCTGCTGATAAACGGTTTATCCTGCAAGGGCAAGGTGAGGCTTACAGGCTTCGGAGCAGATCCGGCCAAATAACCGGGGTAATATATAAATGTATACCCTTCCGTCGTCTCAGCTAAAAACCCAGCCAGGTCATTGTACATATATACTTTTGCTCTTCTCATTCATAAATGAGTTTTTCACGGTTTATTGGCTGGGGACCCAGCTCTTGTCCAAACAGCTTCAAAACCTGATTTACTTTATCCATTCTGAGTGTGGTTTTGCCCTGCTCGATATCACGGATAAATCGAAGTCCCACACCCGCTTTTAAAGCCAATTCATGCTGCGTCAGCCTGAGTTTCTTCCGCTTCTCTTTTAGAAAGTCCGATAATGTCATTGGAGCTCTTTCATGAATATACCTCTTCGGGTATAAAGTTAATTAAATTATTGAACAATATACCTCTTCGGGTATAAAATTCATACTAAATTCTGCATTATACCCGAAAGGGTATGCCGGGCTATTCGAAAACAGAACGAAACTAGTTGCATTGCCATTGCCTCCAGATGATCAGTCAGAAATCAGCAACGGCGCCCGTTTTAGGTGGGCGCCGCCGCTATATTATCTGCAAAACAACTGGTTCCGGGGTGCTTCAAGTGGCTGCGAAGCCTGCGGGCACCACAGAACCTGCTGACGTTGGTTTATCCCATTATGCTCCACATGACCGTGAGGCCGGCGAGCACAACTGAAACCATTGACATAAGCTTTATGAGGATGTTGAGGGCCGGCCCTGAGGTATCCTTGAACGGATCACCAACGGTATCACCAACGACACCTGCTTTATGGCACTCGCTCCTCTTGCCACCATAGTTGCCTTTCTCAATGAATTTCTTTGCATTATCCCAGGCACCACCGGCATTGTTCAGCATACTTGCAAGGGTGAACCCGGCAGTCATGCCGCCAACAAGGAGGCCAACCACCCCGGGAACGCCAAGAACAAGGCCGGTTACAGTCGGAACAGCTATGGCAAGAAGTGACGGAAAAAGCATCTCACGCTGAGCGCCCTTTGTAGATATGGCAACACACTTTGCATATTCGGGTTTGCCTGTACCTTCCATGATACCAGGGATCTCGCGGAACTGACGCCTCACCTCGTCAACCATGCTTCCTGCAGCCCGTCCGACAGCTTTCATCGAGAGAGCGCTGAACAGGAACGCCATCATGGCGCCAATAAATATACCAGCCAGAAGAAGCGGGTTAAGAACTGACAGATTATAGGCATTTA
>DAIDJT010000054.1 GCA_027451265.1 Bacteroidales bacterium
AGGAAACAATAATGGTTATGGTGCCTGACCAGTATGAAAAGCGGATAAGGAATGTGCTGCATTCTATAAAGAATCTTCTGATCAGATACTTTATAGGTATCATAATCCAGAGTACCGTAGTGCTCATCAATATCACCATCGGGATGACAATTGTCGGATTCCCGTTCCACCAGGCGCTGGTGATGGGACTGCTGATCGGGATCTTCAATGTGATACCCTATGTGGGGCCCTGGCTCGGAGGTTCGGTAGCTGTACTGATGGGAGTGGCCACAGCGGTGACTACAACAGGTTATCCGGTTATCTGGCTGCTGATAATTTACATGGTCATTGTCATCGCGTGCACCCAGATAATTGACAACAACCTGATCCAGCCGATGATATATTCGCGTAGTGTCAATGCCCACCCGATTGAGATCTTCCTTGTCATCTTTGCCGTTGGCAGCTTCGCAGGCATAATTGGTATGATTGTGGCGGTGCCGGCCTATACTGCACTCAGGGTCTTCGCACGCGAGTTCTTTTACAACTTCGGGCCCGTCCGGAAGATAACCTCGGGCCTCGGCAAGGAGAACAGGGATACTGAACCGAAGGCATGATGGAAGTCTCAGGCAAAACGATCAACAGGATATTCAGATTCTATTATGACGGTTTCCGGACCATGTCATGGTGGGGGAAGAGGGTTTGGATAATCATTCTGATCAAGCTGTTCATCATGTTTTTGATACTTAAGATATTCTTCTTTCCCGATTTCCTGAAAGTCAATTTCAGTAATGACAGGGAGAGAGGTGATTATGTGCTGGAACAACTAACCGGAAATAAATGATTATATGATTGAAAACTTTGACCTATCACTTGTAAACTGGTCGAGGGCTCAGTTTGCGCTGACAGCTATCTATCACTGGCTCTTCGTGCCTCTGACTCTCGGTCTTTCATTCATCCTTGCGTTCATGGAGACATTATATGTGCGCACTGGCGATGAACTCTGGAAGAAGATTACGAAGTTCTGGATGACCCTCTTTGGAATCAACTTCGCCATCGGGGTGGCCACCGGGATCATCCTTGAGTTCGAGTTCGGCACCAACTGGTCGAACTACTCCTGGTTTGTTGGTGACATATTCGGGGCACCCCTGGCAGTTGAAGGAATCCTGGCTTTCTTCCTCGAATCGACCTTTGTGGCAGTGATGTTTTTCGGCTGGAACAAGGTGGGCAAAAAGTTCCATCTTGCCTCCACATGGCTTGTCGCCATAGGCGCAAATCTTTCAGCACTATGGATACTGGTTGCCAATTCCTGGATGGAAAATCCCGTGGGAATGGTATTCAATCCTGATACAGCCCGTAATGAGATGAACAGCTTCCGCGACGTGGTGCTCAATCCTGTCGCTGTTGACAAGTTTCTCCATACCGTCACCTCAGGTTTCGTCCTGGCATCAGTGTTTGTGGTGGGGATCAGTTCCTGGTTCCTGATCAGGAAGAGGGAGGAGGTTCTTGCCCGCAAGAGCATACTTATTGCCGGCATTTTCGGACTTGTTTCGGGCCTTGCCGTGGCGCTCACCGGTGACTCTTCCGCACGTACTCTCGCACAGGTACAGCCGGTCAAGTTCGCTGCCATGGAAGCCCTCTATGAGGGGAAGACGGAAGCAGGGCTGACGGTGATTGGCGCACTGAATGACAGCGGCGAGCGGATAGGTGATAAGAAGGTGCATGACGTGAAGCTGAAGATACAGGTTCCCAAACTGCTCTCAATAATGACAACAGGCAAGGGAAGCGGTTACGTCCCCGGCCTTAAGGATCTCGTAAACGGCAACCCCGAAAAGGGTATCCTCTCCGTCACCGAAATGATGGAGAGAGGACGCTACGCACGCCAGGTACTTATTGATTACAAGATGGCCAGGGAACTGGGAGACACTGACTCAATGGCGTCCCTTGCCGCAAAGTTTGAGGATAGGGATTTCACAGAAAACTACTTCAGGTACTTTGGTTACAGCTATTTTGAACATCCATGGCAGGTCATCCCCTCTGTGCCGGTGACCTTTTATGCCTTCCGCGTGATGGTGGGGCTTGGATTCTTTTTTATCCTGCTCTTTATGCTGGCACTGTGGTTCCACCGAAAAAAGACGCTGGAGAAGAACCGCTGGTTTCTCTGGATTGCCCTTTTCTCAATACCGCTTGCCTACCTGGCCAGCGAGCTCGGCTGGATAGTCACCGAGATGGGCCGCCAGCCGTGGATAATCCAGAACCTCATGCCTGTTCATGTGGCCGTCTCAAACATCAGTGCAGGTGCAGTACAGACAACATTCTGGCTCTTCGCCGTGCTTTTCACCGCCCTGCTCACAGCTGAAATTTCCATCATGGTAAAACAGATAAAGAACGGACCAAAACATTAGGAGGAAAGGATTATGACAATGCTGATATCTTATTTATTCCTGCGTGAATACTGGTGGCTGATAATATCACTGCTGGGCGGCCTGCTTGTATTCCTGATGTTTGTGCAGGGGGGGCAGTCGTTCATTTTCTCCCTCCCGAAAAATGAGATGCAACGCAAGATGCTGGTGAATTCACTTGGCCGGAAATGGGAGTTTACCTTCACCACCCTGGTGACATTCGGCGGAGCCTTCTTTGCCTCCTTCCCGCTCTTCTATGCTACCAGTTTCGGCGGCGCTTACTGGGTGTGGATGGCCATTTTATTCAGTTTCATTATCCAGGCCGTGGCCTACGAATACCGTTCCAAACCTGCCAACGTCTTCGGCACAAGCGTCTTCGACACATTCCTCTTCATAAATGGCTGCCTTGGTCCTTTCCTGATCGGTGTGGCAGTGGCAACATTCTTCACAGGGTCCGACTTCACCCTCGATCTCTTTAACCACGTTTCATGGGGTTCAGGGTGGCATGGGCTTGAAGCCCTGATCAATCCTGTCAACCTGCTTCTCGGTTTTGCCGTGCTCTTCCTTGCAAGAGTACTGGGGCTTATGTACCTCGCGAACAGTATCGATGATGATGGGCTTCTGGCTTCAGTGAGGAAGGCACTGGCAAGAAATGCCGTTCCGTTCCTCGTCTTTTTCCTGGCATTTGTTGCGGCTATACTTCTCGGGAAAGGCTACAGGGCTGACACTGTCACAGGCGATGTGACGCTGGTGAAATATCATTATCTGCATAACCTCCTTGGCAATGTCATTATCCTGGTCTTCTTTATCGGGGGAGTTGTCCTGGTCCTTGTCTCACTCTGGCTGGGTATTTTCAGGGGTTCACGCAGGGCGATATGGTATGCCGGTTTCGGGACAGTGCCTGTAGTAATTGCCCTCTTCATGATGGCTGGTTATGGCGAAACGGCATTCTATCCCTCATCGGCCGACCTGAACAGCTCGCTGACGCTGGCAAAGGCTTCATCAAGCCATTTTACCCTTAAAACCATGATGTACGTCTCATTCATCATCCCCTTTGTGGTGGCATATATATGGTATGCCTGGAGTTCAATCAACCGCAGCCGGATCACCACCGAGGAGATGGCCGGTGAAGGTCATGCCTACTGATTATTCATAATGTTTCAGGGAGGAGCGGATGGATATTGTGCAGACGGGATCATGGGGGTTTGGTGAAGGGCCAATGATAATTGCCGGACCGTGCAGCGCCGAGAGCGAAGAACAGCTCATGGCAACGGCCGTGGCGCTTAAGGCCACCGGCAGGGTTCACCTCTTCAGGGCGGGCTTATGGAAGCCGCGTTCCAGGCCATTATCTTTCGCCGGTGAAGGCTCCAGGGCGCTGGAGTGGCTTCGCAGGGTGAAGACGGAAACAGGTCTGCCCGTTGCAGTGGAAGTGGCCTCCCCGGAGCATGCCATGATGTGCCTGGAGGCAGGCATAGACGCGGTGTGGATCGGAGCACGGACGGTGTCAAATCCCTTCAGTGTTGATGCAATCGTCTCAGCATTGCAGGGTGCAGAAATCCCCGTGATGGTCAAGAACCCGCTCAGTCCTGACCTGGAGCTCTGGATCGGAGCCATTGAGAGAGTCTACAGCGCAGGTATCAGGAAGATCGCTGCTGTGCACAGGGGCTTCACCCCCTACGATAAAAGCCGCTATCGCAATATTCCCAAGTGGGAACTGGCAATTGAACTGCGCAGCCGGATCCCTTCACTGCCGGTTATATGTGACCCCAGCCATATGTCAGGCAAAGCTGACCTGGTGCCGGAGACGGCACAGAAGGCCCTTGACATGAACATGGCAGGACTGATGGTGGAGGTGCACAATGACCCTGCCCATGCACTGAGCGACAAGGACCAGCAGCTTGACCCGGAGGAATTTGAAAAGATGATGAGCGAGTTGCAGTTCCGGTCATCTACCTGCGGTGACACAGGGTTCATCAACCACCTGGAGGAACTGCGCAACCGGGTAGACTCGATAGACCACCAGCTGATAGGTCTGCTCGCCTCAAGGATGAGGATATCAGAGGAGATGGGGGAGTATAAATGCCGCAGCGGCGTAACCGTCTTCCAGCTTGAACGATGGCTCGAGATACTTCAATCCAGAACCCGGCATGGCCTCAGCGAAGGTCTTGACGGGGAGTTTGTCGGCAGGGTGATACGGATCATCCATGAAGAGTCTATCCGCCGCCAGGATGAGGTTATGAAGCGCCTACGCAGCGCCGGAGGATGCCCTCCTGCCGGCAATGACGGGGAAAAGGAATGAGATAAGGATATAAACGGCCATTATCATTGGCAGTGCTGCCATCCTGAAGACGACCAGCAACAGAATGCCAAGTGCCAGGAATATGTAGCGTTCTTCGTTTCCCTTCCATTTCAGGCTGGAGAGCTTCAGTGAAAACATGCGCGCATTCAGCAGCATCATCACCGCCAGGAACACGGCAAGAATGGTGATGAACAGCGGTGACCCCGCCATCCTGTCATAGATCCGGTAATCAGTAAAGGCAGCTGCCAGAACCACTGACACAACGGTGAATGCGCTGGCCGGTGTAGCCATGCCCCTGAAGGAGACTGACTGGCCGGGGTCATTGTTGAATTTTGCCAGTCTCAGCCCCGAGGCAGCAGGAATAATGGCAGCCACCGCAAAACACGGAAGCGGAGTCATGCCTCCTGTGGTAAGGAGATTGAAGATGATGGCGCCGGGGGCAACCCCGAAAGTGACAACGTCAGCAAGGCTGTCAAGGTCCTTTCCCATGGCTGAATAGGCTTTCAGCAACCTCGCAGCAAAACCGTCGGAGAAATCGAACACCATGCCGGCCATGATGCAATACGATGCATAATCATTATAACCTTTTATGGCGCAGACTGTTGCGGCAAATCCACACACAAGGTTAAGGAGGGTCAGAGTGTTCGGGATGTGTTTTGTCATAACTCTTTTTGAGTCATGGCAAAATTACAACAATACTGACAACTATTATTTGTTTATTTTTGCCTTCGGATTATGAGAGATCTGACTAATATAAAAATAGCAGTTGACTTTGACGGTACCATTGTGGACCATGAGTACCCCGCCATTGGAAAGGAGAAGCTTTTCGCCTTCATCACGCTGAAGGAGCTTCAGAAAAGGGGTGCGCTGCTTATCCTGTGGACCTTCCGTGAAGGGAAGGAGCTGCAGGATGCCGTTGACTACTGCCGTCAGAACGGAATTGAGTTCTATGCAGTAAACCGCAACTACCCGGAGGAACAATGGACAGACAATACGCCGCGGAAGATCAATGTTGACATCTTCATTGATGACAAGAATGTGGGCGGTTTCCCGGGATGGGGCGAGGTTCTCAATATGATTGATCCATGGTCTGACAGGGAAGAACAGGCAATGCGCGAGATTAAGAAACGCCGGTTCAACCTTTTTGGAAAAAAATGAACAAAACCCATGAAGAGAAGTGCTGTGTACATTTCACTGCTTAGCCTGGTGCTGGTGGCAGTGATCTCCTGTTCGGGATCAACGGACAGACGCGAGGCCAGGGCCGGGGAGAACGGCCAGGTGAGCCGGGATTCCGATACCAGGCCGTCGAAAAGGCTGATCGAAGTGCTTGCACCTGCTGATAATGCTTCCTTTCCCTGCAATGAAAAGATTGTCTTTTCCGTGGCCCGCGCCGCTGGCCAGGTCACTGTTGACTCCGTGCAGGTCTGGGTAGGAGGCAGGCTGGCAGAGACAATATTGACCCTTCCCTCCACGTCGGACCTGGAGACGGAAGGTGACCCGGGAAGGATTTCAGTCAGGGTGGTGGCTTACTCATCGGCCTCAAAACCTCAGACAGTGACTCTTTTCGTTAACCTGACCTCTGACGTCACGCCGGTTCTGTACCGTTACCGGGTGGTCAGAAGCTATCCGCACGACAGGAAGGCATACACCCAGGGCCTGGTTTATGACAGGGGGTTCTTCTATGAGGGTACCGGCCAGCAGGGAGAGTCTTCACTCAGGAAGGTGGAGCCGGAAACCGGGAAGGTTATAAGCCAGGTCAGTCTCGACGGGTCACTGTTCGGCGAAGGGGTGGCACTGCTGGGTGACCGCATTTACCAGCTTACATGGACCAGCAAGGTTGGATTTGTTTATGAGAAGGAGACTCTCAGGCAGATTAACCGGATTTATTACCAGACACAGGGATGGGGGCTGACCACCATGGGTGACAGCCTGGTGATGAGTGACGGAACCAACGTCATCTGGTTCCTCGATGCTGATTTCAATGTGCTGTCATCAGTTGATGTGTGGGATAACAAAGGCGCTGTTGACAACCTGAACGAACTTGAGATGATTGACGGCGAGCTCTGGGCAAACATCTGGCAGACTGACAGGATTGCAAGGATTGATCCGCATACGGGGAAGGTACTGGGATATGTTGAGCTGAACAACATTCTTCCGCGCGATGAGCGCGAACCACAAACCGACGTACTTAACGGCATTGCCTGGGATGAGGGGGGAAGGCGGCTCTTCGTCACCGGCAAATACTGGCCGCGCATTTATGAGATTACTGTTTCACCTGCCACACGCAACTGAGGCGGCCTGAAAGTCACAGCGCCCTGTTCAAAACGTGTTAATAACCCCGAAAAAATTGTTTACAATAACATAAGGGGCCGGATTTCGGGCTATGGCATTAATTGTAAATTTGAAGCTCATTAAATTAAGGAAAAAAGGATCATATGTCAAGGATAATAGCACTGGCCAATCAGAAGGGAGGAGTAGGAAAGACGACCACTGCAATCAACCTGGCCGCGAGTCTGGCCGCGCTTGAAAAGAAGGTTCTCATTGTTGATGCAGACCCCCAGGCGAACGCCACATCGGGGGTAGGAATTGACCTCAAGCAGGTGAAGACAACAATATATGACTGCCTGATAGACGGTGTCAACCCGGGACAGGCCGTATTGCAGTGCGGCATTGACAATCTTTCAGTCATTCCCTCCAACATTGATCTTGTGGGGGCTGAGATAGAGATGCTTGAGAGGCCGGAGCGGGAGAAGACGCTGAAGAAGGTGCTTGCACCGGTGGCTGCAGACTATGACTATGTTCTTATTGACTGTTCGCCCTCACTGGGCCTTCTCACGGTAAATGCCCTCACTGCTGCAGACTCGGTGATCATCCCTGTGCAGTGTGAGTATTTTGCGCTTGAAGGGTTGGGAAAGCTGCTCAATACAATAAAGATCATCCAGACCAACCTGAACCCGGCCCTGGAGATAGAGGGCTTCCTGCTTACGATGTATGACTCGCGCCTGCGCCTGGCCAACCAGGTGGTTGAAGAGGTCACCCGTCATTTCCAGCAGATGGTATTCAACACCATCATCGGCAGGAATGTCAAGCTCTCCGAAGCACCCAGCTACGGCCAGCCTGCAATACTCTACGATGCCGAATCAAGGGGTACGGTCAACTATCTCAACCTGGCCCGTGAACTGCTCGAGAGGGTGGAAGCCAGGCAAAAGAACCAATAACCGTTTTACCGCGCCATGAACACGAACAAAAAGAGCCCGCTGGGCAGAGGTCTCGGTGCCCTTATTGAAGGCGTTGAAAAAGAGGCCCTTGAGAAGAAGGTTGAGGCCAATCTCCAGATTGACATCAACACAATTGAGGCCAACCCTTTTCAGCCCCGCACGCGCTTTGACAGCCAGTCGCTTGAAGAGCTCGCCTCTTCCATCAGGCAGGTGGGGATAGTGGTTCCCCTCACCCTGCGCGAGACGGGTGACGGCCGCTACCAGCTCATCGCCGGCGAACGCCGGCTTCGCGCAGCGCGTATGGCCGGCCTGACACATGTGCCGGCATATATCCGTACAGCCGATGACACCGCCATGCTCGAGATGGCCCTCGTTGAAAACATTCAGAGGGAAGACCTTGATGCCGTTGAGGTGGCTATAACCTACCAGCGCCTTATAGAGGAGTGCAGCCTTACACAGGAACAGCTGAGTGACAGGGTTGGCAAACAGCGCTCCACGGTGGCTAATTACCTTCGCCTGCTCAGGCTGCCCGCTGAAATACAGCTGGGAATCCGCAACCGCAACCTGACCATGGGTCATGCACGAACCCTGGTGAACATCGAGGACCCTGCAAAACAGATAAATGTATTTTACCATATAATCGAGGAGGATCTCTCAGTACGTGCCACAGAGGACCTGGTAAGACACCTCCAGAGCGCTGCCTCAAAGGACACCGCCAGGATAGAGAAGAAAAAGAAGCTGAATACCGAGTTCGGGGAACTGTCAGAGCAGCTCAGCACTCTCTTCCAGTCCGAAGTGCAGTTCCGCATCAACGAAAAAGGCAGGGGGAAGATCGTTATCCCGTTCGCTGACAGTGATGAGATGGAACGCATAATAGGATTGCTCGATAAGCTTAACAGGTAATTTTACTTATATTTGCCGGCAGACGGAAAATGTTTGCCCTTGAAGTTCAGAAGCACAATAGCATCAATCATCCTTCTTGCAGTATCACTGACCTGCACAGGGCAGACAGCTGATACCATTCCTGTCCGCAAGGCAAAGGTAAGGCGATACACAATTGAACCAATCAGGTCAACCATGTTTGCCGCAGCACTTCCGGGGCTGGGGCAGATATACAACCGCAAATACTGGAAGGTCCCTTTCGTTTACGCGGGGTTTGGTGCATTGGGTTACGCCGTCACAATTAACACTAAAAGCTACAACTCATTCATCAGTGCTTACCAGGATTTTAACGACATCATTCCCGAGACAGACAGCTACATCAGCCTCCTTAATGATCTTGTAGGCCTCGATCCTTCGAAGTATGACCCTGTGCTGTACCCCGATGATTACATCCCGTCAACCCAGGCATGGGTGAAAACAACCCTGCGCAACGGGGTGGATTATTACCGGAAGTACCGTGACCTCTCATATATAGGCATTGCCGCGTGGTACCTTCTGACCATCATTGACGCGAATGTTGATGCCAGTCTTTTTGATTATGATATCACCGATGACCTCAGGGCTTCGGTAATACCGCTGAATTTTAATTTTACCGGAGTATCACCGGGTATAACATTTGCCCTGACAAAGACGTTCTAACTTTATGAAACCTGCATGAACTGATGTTCAGATAAAGAATCGATTATTATATTTCATGCAAGTTCCATCCGACAAATGAAGCAAGAGTTTTTAAACGAATGAAAAAGAAACTGAAAAACCTCATCCTGCCGCTGCTGCTGACCATGGTTGCCCTTCCTGCTTTCGCGGTCAATGATACTATTATTATAAGAAGTGATGAATCAACTGCGCTTGTCGAGCGCGATCTTGACAGTCTTCTGAACAACTGGTTCATCCGGATGTCCATCGCAGGCACCGACATCTCGGACACTGATTCACTCATTTCCGAATTCAGCGATTCGATATACAAGGACCGCCTCAGCCGCATCAACTCGGTTATTATCCCGCCCTATAACAATATTGTCCGTAACCACATCCATGTCTATACCGAGCGTAAGGTTGACAAATTCAGGATTATGCTGGGGATGCAGGATTTCTACTTCCCCATGATCGAGGATATCTTTGATTATTACGGCCTTCCCGTGGAACTTAAGTACATGGCAGTGATTGAATCGGCTCTCAATCCCAATGCTGTCAGCCGTGTAGGCGCCACGGGGCTTTGGCAGTTCATGTACAGCACCGGGAGGATGTACGGCCTGACAATCAATTCCGTGGTGGATGAACGGCGTGACCCCGTCAAGGCAACCCATGCCGCTGCCAAATACCTCAAGGATCTTTATGGGATTTACAATGACTGGATCCTGGTGATTGCCGCTTACAACTGCGGTCCGGGCAACGTCAACAAGGCAATCCGCCGTTCTGGCAACCGGAAGGATTACTGGGAGATATACTACCGCCTGCCCCGTGAGACACGCGGTTACATCCCGGCTTACGTGGCGGCAACCTATGCAATGAATTATTACCGTGAGCACAATATCACACCCATACAAATCAATCTCCCGCTTGCCGTTGACACTGTTATGGTATCTACCGACATGCATCTTGAGCAGATAGCTGCAGTTCTTGACCTGCCGCTGGATGAGCTGCGGGCGATGAACCCCCAGTACCGTACAGGCCTTGTTCCGGGACGAAGCAGGCCCAGCCCCGTCACCATGCCTCTTGACAGGCTGGGTGATTTCATTGCAATGACTGACACAATTACCGGCTACAGAAAAGATCAGTACCTGACCACGGTCAACCAGACCACACTGCCGCAGCAGTCTACCTCCTCCTATACCCCGCCTGACGTCAGCGGCAAGACCAAGCTGACATACACCGTCAAGGACGGAGATAATCTTGGATTTATTTCGGAGTGGTATGACGTTCCCCTTTCGGAGCTGAGATATTGGAACAACATTTACCGTAACACAATCAGGGTGGGGCAGAAACTTTCAGTATACGTTAATCCGGCAAAGGCTGAGCGTTATAGCAAAATCAACACCATGACCTTTGCCGAGAAGCAGCAGATGGAGGGCAAACCTGTGGGAACCACTGCACTGGCACTGGCATCATCGCAGTCATCAACAACTCCGTCAGGAGATGGTGACTATGAGTTCTATACCGTCAGGTATGGCGATACGGTGTGGGATATAGCCAAGAAATTCAGTGGTGTTTCAGCCAATGACATTCTCAGCCTGAATAATATCTCCGATGCTTCAAGGATAATGGTGGGACAGAAGCTGCGGATCAGAAAGAAAAGCTGAATAATTGAGAAATATGCGCCCCGGCAGAATCCTGCTATTTCTGCTTGCTGTCGTCCTGACATCGTTCCTCCTGAGCCTGCTGACTGTAAGCCGGTGGCCGGGAGCAAGGGCCTTACAACATGAGAAGGAGAGCGCAGTTCACAACAGCAAAGGTGCATCCGGTGCAACTGCGGGCACTGACACCATGCCTGCCGATGTGCCTGGCACTGCCGGTGAGACTGGTCCGGACCGGGTTGGTACCGGATCATCCGGTTCCGTAACAGCAGTCCGCCTGGCTCCCGCGCCTTTGCATCCCGGTGATCTGGTAAGAGATTCACTGGCGGCAGGGCGACAGGTAAGAATCATTTACTATGGTGACTCGCAGGTTGAGGGTGACCGTGTCACTTCGCTGCTCAGGCGTGAGCTGAGGAAGGAGGGAGGCGGGACAGGCCCGGGGATGATATCCCCGGTGATGCCGGTGATGTACACCCGTTCATGGGTTGTGCGCTCCTCATCAAACTGGAAGAGATACACGCTGCTCGATTACAGAAGCGGGGCACTGCCTCACAACAGGCTTGGCCCAATGCTGGCGTTGTGCCGTTTCACACCGCCGGCTGACAGCATGCAGACTCGCTCCTTTGCAACGGTTAAAATCAGCGCCGTCC
>DAIDJT010000055.1 GCA_027451265.1 Bacteroidales bacterium
CTTTTGATTGCAGAACTGGATCACTAACATTGCCACTGCAACAACAACAAAAAATGACTTTTTCATAGCTCAAGTAAAGTTTAACAGATTGAAAAAAGAAGCCTAAATGTAGCCAGAATTTCATTAATTTTATGGCCGGACACACTTAAACAATCATAAAACAAAAGAAAGATGGAAGGAATAAAAGGAACCCGTACGGAGAAGAATCTCCTTAAGGCATTTGCAGGTGAATCACAGGCCAAGAACCGTTATGAATTTGCAGCAAAGGTAGCGAAGGAAGAGGGCTATGAGCAGATTGCAGCCATCTTCCTTGAGACTGCGATGCAGGAACAGCAGCATGCCAAGCGTTTCTTCGGTTACCTGGAGGGTGGCATGGTTGAGATAACCGCTGCCTATCCCGCAGGAAAAACCCTTACAACCGGTGCCAACCTCGAGGCTGCTGCCGCAGGCGAGCATGAGGAGTGGTCTGATCTTTATCCCTCATTTGCGAAAGTAGCCGAGGAGGAAGGTTTCAAGGAGATAGCCACAGCCTTCAAGGCCATCTCTGCAGCTGAGAAGGTTCATGAGGAGCGTTACAGGAAGCTGCTGGAAAACGTGATGGGCAACAAGGTGTTCGAGCGTGAGGAGAAGGTGTTCTGGTATTGCCGCAAATGCGGTTATGTTCATTTCGGCACCAAGCCGCTGAAGAACTGCCCTGCATGCCTCCATCCGTTCAGCTACACCGAGGTATACGCCCAGAACTATTGATCATCTGCCTGCTCTGATGACTGACGGACAGGAGATGCTCAGCCTGATGAAAGGCAGGCAGAGTGAGAGGAAATATCTCGACAGGCAAGTTGAGAGGGAAAAGATAGAAAGGATCACCGAGGCGGGAAGACTTTCACCCTCAGCCTGCAATGGCCAGCCATGGCATTTCGTCGTGGTTGATGAGCCGGCTCTCCGTGACGAGGTTGCAGCTGCCACTGAGCCGGTTGTGTTGCGCATGAACTCATTTGTCAGGGAGGCACCGGTCCTGATTGTGGTTGTCCGTGAAAAATCAAATCTCACCTCCCGTGCAGGAGATTTGATCAAGCAAAAGGATTACTCCGTGATTGATATCGGGATTGCAACGGCTTCTATGGTTTACCAGGCTACTGCAGAAGGGCTGGGGACATGCATTATCGGCTGGATTGATGAAAAGCGGATCAGAAAGGTCCTGGGCATTCCGGCTTCCAAAAAGGTCGAGCTTGTAATTTCTGTGGGTTATACAGACAACCGTCATAGGGACAAATCGCGCAAACCACCTGGTGAAGTGATCACGTACAACAGGTACTGATAATGGCAGCGGCGCATCCAGGATGCGCCGCTGCATTTATAATAACCAGATTCTGTTTCTGTTAACCGGGATTTATCAGGCAAGTTCAGCCAGCGCCTCCTTTATCCGGCGGACGGCCTCAGAGATGCGGTCGTCAGAGGTGGCGTAGGAAATCCTGATGCAGTTGTCGGCGCCGAATGCTGTTCCGCTGACCATTGCCACCCTTGCCTCCGCAAGGAGGAAGAAAGTGAGGTCATCAGCATTTTTCATCACCTTGCCTTCAAAGCTCTTGCCAATGAAGTTGCTTATGTCAGGCATTACGTAGAAGGCGCCCTGCGGAACCCTTACCTTGAGGCCGGGGATCTCGCCCAGCAGCCTGCATATCAGGTCCCTGCGGCGGAGGAATGCCTCGCGCATCCTCTCCTTCGAATCACTCTTCGAGGTGACGGCTGCCAGTGCCGCCCTCTGCGAAATGGAAGACACCCCGGAGGTGAACTGGCCCTGCAGCTTATTGCAGGCCTTCGCGAGCCACAGCGGTGCGCCGATATAACCTATTCTCCATCCGGTCATGGCATAACCTTTCGAAACACCATTGACAGTCACCACCCTGTCATAAATGCTGCTGAATGAAGCAAGGCTGACGTGCTTCCCGCAGAAGGTGATATGCTCGTAAATCTCGTCAGAAATGATTATCACCTGCGGAAACTTCTCCAGCACCTTCACCAGTGCGGCCATCTCCTCGCGCGTGTAGACCATTCCTGTGGGATTTGAGGGCGAATTGAAGATTAGCAGCCTTGTGCGGGGGCTGAGAGCTGCTTCGAGCTGTGCAGGAGTCACCTTGAAGTCGCTCTCTATGGATGTCTGAATTATCACAGGCTTGCCCTCGGCGAAGGTGATATGATCAAGATAGCTTACCCAGTATGGTGCCAGCAGAATTACCTCATCGCCCGGATCAACAACCGACAGCACGACATTGATAAGGCTGTGCTTCCCTCCTGCTGACACTATGATCTGATCAGGAGTATAGTCAAGCCCGTTCTCCTCTTTGAATTTGCGGGATATTGCCTCCCGGAGGTCATTGTAACCGGGAACGGGCGGATAGAAGGAGTAGTTGTCGTCTATGGCTTTCTTTGCGGCTTCCTTGATATCATCAGGGGTGTTGAAATCAGGCTCGCCGAGGCTGAGGCTTATGACGTCAATGCCCTGTTCCTTCAGCTCGCGGCTCTTCTGTGCCATCGCAAGTGTCTGTGATACCGAGAGTGCCTGCACCCTCCGGCTGATATGCTCCATATTGTCAGTTTTTTATTGGGTTCGTTACCGGAAAGGCCAAATGTAATTGTTAAAAGTGAAAAAGAAAAGGGATTATGGCAGGGTGGTACGGCGTGGCGGAAATCATTGCATCCGGGCTGGCAAGACTGTATAATCCTTCCAAATCAGGGCTCAATCTGTCAACAAGGCCTGAAAATTGATTAATTTGCATCGTACAAAGACAATTAAACAACTGCGATCATGGAAACCTTCCTCGAGATACTCAAAATTACAATTCCTGCGCTGCTTGTGATGTTCACCGCATGGCTGGTGATAAGGAACATGTTGCGTGACGACCAGGAGCGCCGGAGGCAGGATCTCCTGCTTCAGACTGTGAAGACCCTCACCCCGGTCAGGCTTCAGGCCTATGAGAGGGTGGTGCTGTTCCTTGAGCGCATCTCGCCGGAGTCACTGATAATCCGCACTGCCAGGCCGGAGATGACGGCCCAGCAGCTTCAGTCAGCGCTTGTCACAGCGGTCAGGAGTGAATATGAGCACAACCTCTCGCAACAGATCTATATGAGCAGTGAGGCCTGGGAGATGGTGAAGAATGCACGCGGAACGATTGTAAGGCTGATCAACTCCGTAGCCTCTCAGCTGCCTCCCACCGCCACAGGCGAAGAGCTTTCAAGGATGCTCCTCGAGGAGGTTGTTGAGATGGATGCCGAGCCCACCAGAACTGCAATAGCATACATCAAGTCAGAGCTGGCAAGGATAATGGGTTAGTAAAAAGACGCCCCCGGCGGGCGTCCTTTTAAATTCAGAAAATCTTTGAAATCTGCTCCTAAAGGAGGCTGATGCTTCTCTTGACAAAAGCGCTGAGGGCTTCTCCCTTTAGCATGTTGTTTGCAAGCATGGCAAGGTCAATCAGCTGCCTGACGGCCTGGTGATCATTGCCAAATCCCCCCAGGAGGTTTTTCCTCTTCTCCTCGAGCTGCTTCAGCTCGCCCTTCAGTCTTTCAAGGTCATCCTTCTCAACTGAAGGAATCTCCTCGGGCTTCTTCTTGCCTTGCTCCTTCTCCATAAACTCTATCTCGACCTTCGTTTTCTCAATGCCGGCGCTGTTCTTCTTCAGCTCATCGGCATGCTCCTTGTCGAGGTCTCCGGCAAGCGAAATTACCAGCGGATGGTTGGTGTTCAGCACCAGGTCAAAGCTGTCAGGCATTTCGCCATAGAAAGAATAACCTCCTCCGAACTGCGCCATGTCCTTCATCCTGCGCATGAATTCACTCTGCGTGATTACCATCGGCAGGTCATTTTCATCGAGGTTCTCGGCCCTTACATTGAACCTTGCCTTGTCAGTGTCAGCAACCTGGGTTCGGAAGACAGTTGCGAGATCATCAGCCTGTGCCTGTGCAAGCTTCGAAACGTGGCTCTCGTCCTTCCTTATCAGTTTCTCAATCACATCACTGTCAACCCTCACAAACCTGGAGGATGGCTCCTTTGACTCAAGTGTATTTATCAGGTGAGTATCAAGCTGTCCGTCAAGCACAAGCACATCATACCCCTTTTCTGCAGCTTTAGCCACATAAGTATGCTGGGCAACAGGGTCAGTTGTGTAGAGGTGCACAAGCGACTTGTCCTTGTCAGTCTGGTTTTCCTTGATGATCTTGTCATACTCCTCGAGGGTGAAGTACTTGCCTGCAGTATTTTTATACAGAGTAATCTTTGAAATCTTTTCAAAGAATTTCTCCTCGGTGATCATACCGTACTCGATGAACAATTTCAGGTCATCCCATTTCTTTTCAAAAGTCTCCCTGTCTTTTTTGAAGATGTCAGCGAGGCGGTCAGCAACCTTCTTTGTAATATGCCCGCTGATCTTCCTGACGTTGGAATCGCTCTGCAGATAGCTCCTGGAGACATTCAGCGGTATATCCGGTGAATCGATCACCCCGTGCAGCAATGTCAGGAAATCGGGAACAATGCCTTCCACGGAGTCAGTTACGAATACCTGGTTGCAGTAAAGCTGTATCTTGTTTTTCTGTATCTCGAAGTTGTTCCTGATCTTCGGGAAGTAGAGAATCCCGGTCAGTTTGAAAGGATAATCGACGTTGAGGTGGATGTGGAAGAGAGGCTCTTCACCCATGGGGTATAGCTCCCGATAGAAGCTTGCATAGTCCTCGTCCTTGAGGTCTGCGGGTTTGCGTGTCCATGCAGGCTGGGTATTATTGATGATCTTCGGCTTGCCGGTGTCGACCATTTTTCCGTCCTTCCATTCCTTCTCGTTGCCGAACTGCACCTGCACCGGCAGGAAGCTGCAGTATTTCTTAAGCATGTTCTCAATCCGGCTTTCCTCCAGGAACTCCTTCGACTCCTTGTCGATGTGCAGGATGACGTCCGTACCGCGTTCTTCCCTCTTTGCTTCTTCAATTGAGTATTCGGGGCTGCCGTCGCAGATCCACTTCACTGCCGGCACGTTCTCGTGATATGACCTTGAAATGACTTCGACCTTGTCAGAGACCATGAATGCCGAATAGAATCCGAGGCCAAACTGGCCGATGAGCCCGCTGGCCTGGTCCTTGTATTTGTCAAGGAACTCGTTGGCGCTGGAGAATGCAATCTGGTTAAGGTATTTGTCTATTTCTTCCGCGCTCATCCCTATGCCGTTGTCGGAGACGGTGAGGGTTTTCTTTTTAGGGTCAAGAGTGACCTGTACGCGAAGCTCGCCGAGTTCGCCCTTAAAATCTCCGGCAGAGGACAGTGCCTTCAGCTTCTGGATGGCGTCGGTGGCGTTTGATACCAGCTCTCTCAGGAATATCTCATGATCTGAGTAGAGGAATTTTTTGATGATTGGAAAGATGTTTTCTGTGGTTACTCCGATTTTACCTTTTTCCATATGATATAGTTTTCTGTTTATCCTGCCCCAAATGATCAAAGGGCGTGCCGCGGAAGGAATGCTGACAGAGTGTCAGTCAAGCTATGGCAGATCTGGGATTTGCGATTTGCGAATTGCGAGTTGCGAGCTGCGAATCGGGATTTGCGAGTTCTTTCACGGACCACAGGACTGCAAGACTTCAGGACTGCAAGACCTTCTGACTTTCAGACCTTCAGACTTCCCTTATTGCCTGCTTCCTTAACCAGCCTTCCCAGCCTCTGGCAGGCCAGGCGGATTTCATCTTCTGAGATAGTGAGTGGCGGCGCAATACGGAAGGCTGTCGGGCAGAAGAGGAAATAATCGAGCAGCAGCCCGTACTCCGGGGCATTGGCAATCATAAAGGGTATGATCCCAGGCTTCTCAGGCACAACAGCAAGCAGGAGGCCTTCGCCTCTTATCTCCCTGAAGGGCAAGTCTGCCAGTTCTTTCCTGAAAAGCTGCTCCTTTTTAAGGGCAACAGCCGCCAGATTCTCTCTGACAATCACATCAAGCGAGGCCAGTCCGGTTGCGCAGCAGAGCGGGTGTCCGCCGAAGGTGGTTATGTGTCCCAATGCAGGGTTGCAGGTAAGTGATGACATTATTTTGCGTGAAGCGATAAAGGCTCCAAGCGGCAGGCCTCCGCCAAGGGCTTTGGCCAGCACGAGGATATCAGGCATCACGTTGTACCTGTAAAGTGAAAAGAGGCTGCCGGTGCGCCCGAAACCGGTCTGCACCTCGTCGAATATCAGCATGGCGCCGTTACGTGTGCAGGCACTGCGAAGATCGTCCAGGAAGGTGTCTGATGGTTGTATCACACCTGCCTCGGCCTGTACGGGCTCGACGAGCACTGCGGCAGTACAGGTGCCTATCAGCTGCACCGTTTCCGGGCTGTTGAATTCCGCCATTGTCGTTGCCGGCATCAGGGGTCTGAAGGCATTGCGGTACTCTTCCGAACCCTGGACGCTGAGAGCGCCGGTGGTTGATCCGTGGTAGGCATTGCGGAAATAGATGATCTCATTGCGGCCCGTATATCTTCTTGCCAGCTTGATGGCACCTTCGATGGCTTCGCTGCCCGAGTTGACAAAGTAGACCGACTCCAGTGAAGGAGGCAGCAATGAAGTGAGGCGTGCGGCATACTCCACCTGCGGGCTCTGTATCACCTCGCCATAAACCATCAGGTGCATGTACTTTCCGGCCTGCTCATTCAGGGCTGACATCACTGCCGGGTGGCGGTGGCCGGTGTTGCTTACCGATACGCCGGAGATGAGGTCAAGGATATCCCGGCCGCTTGTGTCATACAGGAATGAACCTTCCGCCCTCTCAATCTCAAGCATGAGGGGAGAAGGTGATGTTTGTCCGAGATGATCGAGGAATAGTTGCCTCTGGGAAGGCATCAGCGCTGCATTATATTAATGTAGTTCATTATCCCGTCGCGGTATGATTTACCCACGGGCAGGATCTTCGGATTGCTTCCGACAACAATTGTCAGGCTGTTTTCGCTGATTGACCTGATGACGCTTTTGTTGACCAGGTACGAGCGGTGAATTCTCACGAAGAGGCTTGAGGGCAGCTGCTGTTCTATGGCCCTCATGGTAAAGTGAATGGTATATTTTTCGTCGCGCGTAATTACGCTGACGTAATTTTCAAGAGCTTCCACATAAAGTATCTCCTTCAGTTTGAGCCTTACGAGCGACGATGCCTTTTTGATGAATATCTCCTCTTCGCCTGCTGCAGAAGGCACAGCCCTTGGGGCATAGTACTTCATGATCTTCTCCACGGCACGGCAGAAGCGGGGATAGGTTATCGGCTTAAGAAGGTAATCGATGCCGTTATAGTTAAAGGCTTTGTAGGCGTATTCCTCGCTTCCGGACACAAAAATGATGTGGGGTGGGTTTTCGAGGCTGGAGAGGAAGTCAAAACCATCCATCTCCGGCATCTGGATGTCAAGAAAAATAAGTTCGATATCTCTGCGTGACATCAAAAGGTTGCGAGCCGACAGGGAATCAGAGAAGCTGCCCACCAGGGAGAGGGAAGAAGATTTCCCTACGAATTCCTCAAGGGTGCGGAGCCAAACGGGATCATCATCAACAATAATACAATTCATTTCCGGGTAATGCGGTTGGGTTCAAGCGTCGCTAACAAATATACTAAATAATTTGTAAAAAGAATTTCCGGTCGGTTTTTGATCCCAAACAAATATTACCTGACTTGTAAGATAAAGGCAGGGGGATAAAAAAAAGGGGTGCCGGAGCACCCCTGAAACTTTTACTTCAGGCCTTTTGTAAGAGCCGGAGCTGCTTTGAATTTCACGACTTTTTTGGCGGGAACATTCAGTTTGGCGCCGGTGCGGGGGTTGCGAACAACTCTTGCACTTCTCTTCTCAACTTTGAAAGTACCCATTGAGGGGAGCTGGAGCCTCTGGCCCTTTTTCATGGCATCACCAAATGCGCCTACGAAAGCGTTCAGAGCGATGTTGGCATCTTTAAGTGAAAGTCCTGCTTTTTTTGCAATGCTGCCTACTAATTCTTTTTTTGTCATAGTCAATACAATTTAGGGTTAGACCAAAATCTCTAATTGCATACAAATTTATTCCATTCTAATTCAAAAGCAAGTTTTTATGATCTTTTTTATGCCTGAAACGCCGGATTTTATGAGCATTGAGCACTTTTTTTGTTAATAACCCCCCTAGATATGGCGAAAAGAGGCATCGTGACAGTGTCAGGAGCCCATTTACGGGGGATCAGAGGAATCTCACAGTGGAGAGTTTCTCTTAAATTTTCACCTCCTGAAAAGAAAATCAAAAAAAGATTATATTTGCAGCCGCTGCGCCTGTTGCTACTGCGGCACCGGGATGCAAAGGGAGAAATGGCAGAGTGGTCGATTGCGGCGGTCTTGAAAACCGTTGTCCGGGCGACTGGACCGGGGGTTCGAATCCCTCTTTCTCCGCAAAGTACAGAAATGCCAGCCCTGACTTGTCGGGGCTGGTTTCTGTTTTATGGAGCTCAATGAGACGGTTTGACGGTGAAGTGAGCAACATAAAACAGAATTACAGGGGCAGCGCCGCTGCATTTCTGTAATTTGCATTTATCCCCGAATGGGATCACCAAAGGTAATCCCTCTTTCTCCGCAACTGACAATACAGGCCGTACTGCTGCAAGGCAGTACGGCTTCTGTTTTAAGAGCTTCACCGAATGAACTTGTTCATGAGGGGAAGCGATGAAAACAGAAGCACATGCGCCCTGCGCATGCCTGTATTGTCAGTTCCCGGTTCCCTGACAAGGGATCACGACCGCAGGGAGTAATCCCTTGATCACCCCAGGTAACCCCCATAAGCCCGGAAGCTGTTCCTGTACACCGAACGTTTCGATCCCCGTAAGCTTAACCTCGGGTAATCCCATAATCTCCCCTATCTTTGCACCAATAATCAATATATGAGTAACGACACCCCCCTCGAGGTCACTGAGCAGACAACACTCATGCCCTTCCTCCTAAGCTCACTCAAAAACAAGAGCCGCGACAACGTGAAGTCGCTCCTCCGCAACCGCCAGATCCTTGTAAACGGTGAACCGGTGACACAATTCAACCATGACCTGAAACCGGGTGACACGGTAACCGTATCTGCCACAAGACATACAGGCGGGCTGATGGCACGCAACATGCGGCTTGTCTACGAGGATGAGCACCTTATAGTGATAGATAAAAATGCCGGCCTCCTCTCGATGGCATCGGATAATGAAAAGTACCTGACCGCATACAACATTCTCAGTACGTATGTCAAGAGCCAGAAACCCTCCAACAGGATCTTCATTGTTCACCGCCTTGACCGTGACACCTCGGGACTGATGATGTTCGCCCGCAGCGAAAAGGTTCAGAGTCTCCTGCAGCGCGACTGGAAGCACCATGTCACGGCACGCACCTATGTGGCACTCGTGGAAGGAGAGGTTACTGAACCTGAAGGCGTAATCAAATCATATATTTATGAGAGCAAGGCCCTGGTCATGCATTCAACCCGCAATCCTGAAAAGGGCGACCTGGCAATAACCAGGTTCAGGCGGTTGAAAAGCGGAAAGGAATACTCTCTCCTGGAAGTGACCCTCGAGACCGGCAAAAAGAACCAGATCAGGCTTCATATGCAGGAGATTGGCCACAGTATCGCCGGGGACAGAAAGTACGGTGCAACAACAAGCCCTATCGGCAGGCTCGGCCTTCATGCCAGCGTGCTGGCATTCAAACATCCGGTAACAGGCAAAGAGTGGCGCTTTGAATCACGCACTCCGGCAAAATTCAGGCGAATGGTCTAAAATGGCCAGAAATTATTGTCGTACCAAACCTGTTCCCTCAACTCCTTATCTATCCGCGCCAGCCATTGGTGATGACCTCTCTCCCACTCTGCAAGCATGCTGTAAAGGGCCCTCTCATTCGGGTCAGAAGCTGATCCGGCCCGTGAGGAGTATAACTCCACAGCCTTCGCTTCGAATTCCATGGCGGCGCTGATTGCTGCTGCCTCAAATCCGGCGGCGCTTATCTGGTGCTTCATCTCATCGGAGAGGACCTTCCTTGCCACCTCATCGGGTGCACCGGCGGGGCGGGCAGCAATGCCGAGGAAGGTGTTGTTCTTCCGGTAGTTGGTGTACTGTTCCGAGAGAAAACGGATATGCTCCTCCTCCTCGTTGGCAATCAGGGTAAAAATCTGTCTGACCGCTTCACTGGCCGTCTGTGCAGCAATGCTTGAATAGAATGCTTTGCCGCGCTGTTCGAGAAGAATCGCTTCCTTCAGGATGTCTGTGGGGGTTTTGGTGTCCATTGTTCTATGGGTTGTTTTGTTGTTTACCGGTTTACCAAATTCAGTATGGTTTTGTTTGGCTGTGTGACAATGCTGAATCGTCTACGACGAATATAATGAAAATCCGTACTGCAGCGATGCTTAATGCCATAATGTCAAATTCGACAATCGCAGGTCACAATTCGCAAATCCGCAAGCCGTAGGACTTAATCGCACCTCGCAATTCGCAAATCTAAAATGTCTGCATCTCGTACAGCTTCCTGTATATGCCGCCGGGATTGCGGATCAGCTCCTCATGGGTGCCGCACTCCTCTATACGGCCATCCTCCACCACCACAATCATGTCGGCATGCTGGATTGTAGAGAGCCTGTGCGCAATGATGACCGAGGTGCGGTTCTCCATCAGCTTGAGCATGGCATCCTGAACCAGCCGCTCCGACTCAGTGTCAAGGGCCGAGGTAGCCTCATCAAGAATCAGTATGGGCGGATTGGCCATGATGGCCCTGGCGATGCTTATCCTCTGCCGCTGCCCGCCGCTGAGCTTGTTGCCCCCCTCGCCCACCGTGTTCTGGTAACCTTCGGGTGTCTCGGCAATGAATTCATGAGCATTGGCTATCGTTGCAGCCCTGATCACACCCTCTGCTTCAGCCCCATCTTCAAGGGCAAATGAAATATTATTATAAAAGGTGTCATTGAACAGTATAGCCTGCTGGCTCACTATCCCCATCAGGTGTCGCAGGTCCTTAATGTCCACGTCGCGCAGGTCGTGCCCGTCAATCAGCACCGTCCCCCTGTCTGGATCTATGAACCTCGGTATCAGGTCTGCCAGGGTGGATTTTCCACCGCCTGACCGGCCCACAACAGCTACCGTCTGACCCTTTTTGATAGTCAGCGATATATCCTTCAGCACCGGTTCCTGGTTATATGCAAACCAGACGTTTCTGAACTCAATACTTTCATTGAAGCCTGTCAGCCTTACTGCATCGGGTTTCTGGGTGATTGTCTCACAGGCATTGAGTACTTCATTGATCCTGTCTATTGAGGCCATCCCCTTCTGTATGCTGAACCATGCGCTGGAAATGGCCTTTGCCGGCTGTATGATTTGTGAGAAGACCACAACGAAGGCTATCAGCCGGTCGGGTGACATGTTTCCGGTACCTTTCAGTGCAAGGAAACCACCATAGTAAATCACAATCAGCAGAACCACCGTTGATAGGAACTCGCTCACCGGGTGAGCCAGGTAGGCCTTGCG
>DAIDJT010000056.1 GCA_027451265.1 Bacteroidales bacterium
ATCGGCGTTGACATCAATATCACTGACCTGACCCGGGCAGTTCCATGTAAGGTTTCCGAAAATTTGATTTAATCCTGCCGGAATGGTGTTCGTGATCATAAGGATCGAACACGTTGAGCTTATCATCCATGTTGCTTCTGGTATTACCCCGCCATTTAACCGGTGATTGTAGACCGCTCCATTATTGAACCGGATTGCTGAACCGGGATTTGCAGAGGTATTAATACTGCTATAGTTATCTACGGTACCAGAAACTTCAAGATCGAAAGGTTCGGTCCCATTCCCAAGGATCAGTGTTGTGTTTACGCGTAAAGTTCCTCCTGCAACAACAATTACCTGATCAAGGGTTTCCGTAACTGTCAAAGTAGCCGTATGACCATTCCGGATGGCAATTACGCCACTAGCAACTCCCGGATCCGTTGCAGCGGCCACCCATGCGGTGCCATCAAATACCTGCCAGTTTGCTGCAGTGTTAAACTGAACATTGCCGTTTGTCCTGTAATCACCAACAGACTGACTAAAAACTGAAGTTATGTTCAGATGAAATAAAATGAAGAGGAAAACGAGTAGCCTCAAGGTTCTCACAAATCCTGATCGCAATTCGGCTTTTTCACAAACAAATAAATCAATCCGGCTGAAAAACCTGGCTTTAAACAAAAAATAATGTTCAGGCATACTCATACTTTAGTAACAAAACCTCCTGAAAGGCAAACTGCTGTAAGTCATTTATACTCATGAAACGCTAAAATGGTTGCTTCATTGCAGGAAATTTAGACTCTGAAGGCGTTAATTTCAGACAAAATAAACGTGCCGGCAACCTGTGCCGGCACGAATTATCCACAATACAAAATGTTTATCAACAAATAAAATGCCTGAATGCTAGAGAATTAGCATGGCATCCCCGTATGTTCCGAACCTGTATTTTTCCTTCACCGCTGTGCGGTATGCATCAAACAGAAGATTGTAGCCTGCAAAGGCAGAAACCATCATCAGCAGAGTGGAATAAGGCAGCTGAAAGTTGCTGACGAGCATATCGGGAACCTTGAAATCATATGGCGGGAAGATAAACTTGTTCGTCCATCCGTTAAACGGCTTGACCATCCCGGAAGTCGATACGGAGCTCTCAAGTGTCCGCACCACGGTAGTCCCGACAGCACAGATCCTGCTCTTCCTTTCCTTCGCCTTATTTATCAGCGCAGAGGCCTCCTCGGAAATTATAATCCTTTCTGAATCAACCTTGTGTTTGGTGAGATCCTCCACATCCACATTCCTGAAATTGCCAAGCCCCACATGAAGCGTAATCTCAGCAAACTCAACACCCACAATCTCAAGCCTCTTGAGCAGCTCGCGGCTGAAATGCAGCCCGGCAGTGGGTGCGGCAACAGCACCCTCATGCTTGGCAAAGATTGTCTGGTACCTTTCATTATCTTCCGGCTCCACCGGCCGGTTAATGAACTTGGGAAGCGGAGTCTCGCCGAGCGAATAAAGCGTCTGCTTGAACTCCTCATATGTTCCGTCGAAGAGGAAACGAAGGGTTCTGCCCCTCGAAGTGGTATTGTCTATCACTTCCGCCACCAGCAGGTCATCCTCACCGAAATAAAGCTTATTGCCAATCCTGATCTTCCTTGCGGGGTCAACCAGCACATCCCAGAGCCTCTGCTCACGGTTAAGTTCGCGCAGAAGGAACACTTCTATCTCAGCCCCTGTCTTCTCCTTGTTCCCGTATAGCCTGGCCGGAAAAACCTTGGTATTGTTGAATACAAGCACATCACGCTCCCCAAAATACTCAACAATGTCTTTAAACACCTTATGCTCAATCTCCCCGGTATCCCTGTGCACTACCATCAGCCGCGATTCATCCCTGTTTTTGGATGGATAAAGTGCAATCAACTCCTGGGGTAGTGTGTACTTGAATTGAGAAAGTTTCATGGTCAAAATACGTTAGTACAAGAATATTTATACGAATGAATTTTCACTTTGTTTCAAATTTTCCAGAAAAAAATTCAGTTCTTCTACCGAAAGTGCCTTTTCAAGACGAAAATCACCTATGGCACTGCGAATAAGCGACCTCAGGTGAGCACCGCTGCCAAGCGCCTGTCCAAGATCCCGGGCGAAGGCCCTGATATAAGTCCCTTTGCTGCAGACAATCCTTACAGTGGCATCGACCCCGCTGTACTCCACCAGCTCCAGTTCACGGAAAACAACTTTCACACTGTCAAGCTTGTGCTCGATCTTCTTCCTGGCCAGCTCATAGGCTCTCTTCCCGTCAACAAACTTGGCCGAAAAAAGAGGAGGTTCCTGCTCCTGCTCCCCTATAAACTCCTTCAGCTTTCCCCGGATCAGTTCCTCAGTTATATGACCGGAAGGGTACTCACCATCCACCTCACTTTCAAGATCAAAAGAAGGAGTTGTCTGACCGAACCTGATCACGGCAATATATTCCTTCTCCAGATCCCTGAACTCTTCAATTCTCTTCGTCGCCTTTCCTGTGCACACAATCATCAACCCTGTTGCCAGGGGATCAAGCGTCCCGGCATGCCCCACTTTCAGCTTCTTCAGACCGCAATGATGCCGGATGGCCAGCTTCACCTTGTTCACAAGGTCAAAGGAAGTCCAGTAAAGCGGCTTCTGCAGCAGCAGTACCTCACCATCTTCAAAGTCCGAACACTTCTTCAGCACCTTCAGGCAAACAGTATTAATGAAAGTCCGACAATTATACAATACACAGCGAACCAGCCAAGCTTGCCCTTCCTGACAATATTTATCATCCAGCGGCAGGCAGCGTAACCCGACACAAAAGCAGCAATAAAAGCAACCATGAGAGGAAAAAACACTCCGTTCACAGCCCCGGTCTCCGTGGTGACCAGTTCAACAAAATTGGCTCCAAGAATCGGAATGATGACCATCAGAAACGAGAACCGCGCCAGTTCATCCTTGCTGTTGCCAAGCATCAGCCCGGTGGAAATTGTCGACCCTGACCTGGAGAGCCCGGGAAGAACAGCCAGGGCCTGTGCTATTCCCATCACAAATGCACCGCCATAGGTAATGGGTTTATTCCTTTTGGGCACGAAATGGCCGATCAGCAGAAACAATGCTGTAACAAGCAGAAAGGAACCCGTAATGTCCATGTCGGCCACGAACAGTGACTCGACCTGGTCCTTCAGTGTAAATCCCACTATTGCCACCGGTATCATTGATACGATCAGCTTCAGGGCGTACACAGTCTCTTCATTCATTTTAAATCTGAAGACACCGGTCAGTAGTTTCAGAATATCCTTCCAGAAAACCACCAGGATGCTAAGCACTGTAGCCCCGTGAACTGCAATTGAAAACAAAAAGCTCTCCTCCACCCCTCCGAACAAGAATTTAACAATCTCAAGGTGGCCGTCACTGCTGACCGGTAAAAACTCGGTCAATCCCTGCACCAGGCCAAAAATCAGGGCCTCATACCAATTCATTCTCAGCTATTTGATTAAGGAGGACCAAGATTCTATTCCCGTGGTCTTTTCATTATTGCGTAAATCTCGAAAATAAAGCCGGCCAGAACGATCAGCGGAGCCAGCGTAATCCTCCGGAAACTGAAGATTCCCTCCGAAAAGACCTTGGGGTCATCAGATCTGCCTCCGGCCATGAGAATGAAACCGACAATAATCACTGCAAAGCCTATGGCCATCAGCTTGTAGTTTTCCCTCCCCAGGGCAAAACCAGTTTTCTTTTCTTCTTCTTTTTTAGCGACCATGATTTTTTAGTAATATAATTTATCCTCGTGCATGCCGAGATAACTGTTTACGGCAAAGAATGTAGATATTCCGTTGATCAGCACCCCTGCTGCCGCAAGTGCAAAGCAGAGCAGCAGGAAGAGGTTGATATTCTCATAAGTGAACAGGGTAAAGAACTCCTTTTCTATGAGATACATCAGTCCCATTAATAAGCCGATTGCAATCAGTGCGGCCAGGAACCCGAAAAACAGGCTTTTCAGCAGAAAAGGCTTGCGTATAAACGACCTGTTGGCCCCAATAAGCTGCATCGTGTTGATCAGAAACCTTTTCGAATAAATCGAAAGCCTGATTGTATTATTTATGATTGTGAGTGCAATCAGGAAAAGCAAGAGACTGATCACCAACAGGAATGCACTTATTTTCCGGAAATTGTCATTGATCAGGTTTAGGAAGGATTCCTGGTAATAGACCTCATCAACAACCGGGTATTCGGAGATTACCTTTTCCAGCTTTATCACGCTGTCGGGATGTGTATAATCTGCCAGCAGATAAACGTCAATCGTCGGCATCAACGGATTATATCCCAAAAAATCCAGGAAATCCTCACCCAACTCCTCGCTCAGATTCACTGCAGCCACATCCTTTGAAACATATTTGGTAAGCTTGACATAAGGTTTGGCATCAAGTTCCTTCTGCAGCATTCGAATATCGGCCTCACGGGCATCCTCCTTCAGCATGATTGTAAAGGCGAGCCTCTCCCTGAAATAATCCGAGAGCTGGCGGGCATTGATAAGAACCATCCCAAGAATCCCAAGCAGGAACAGCACCAGTGAGACGCTTACAACAAGAGTGACATAAGAACTGCCGAGCCTGTACCTGGATATGCCACCCGTTGATTTTGCCACTTCTGAAAATTTGCCTCAAAAATAGCATACAAACCGCCAAATCCTTCAGCCGGCGTGTAATTTTTTGATTTTTAGCATTGAATGGGTTTTATGATAATGCCATGAAAGGTCGGGCCTGACATTCACGCCGGCAGATGAAACCACCTGGCATAATACAGTGTCACCGGCGTCAGAAAGGAATCACAAAACAACTGAAGATCAGTCTGACAAGACTTTGCAGTTAGGCTTAAACCTCGCTCATCCACCCGAACTCATCGGGCTCATCACCGTACTGAATCCCCACCAGCTTGTTGAAGAGTTTCATTGATACCGGTCCGGGCTTGCCGTCTCGGCAGTACTCGTAAATTTTCCCCGTATCAGGGTCAACTATTTTAGCTATCGGGCTTATCACGGCAGCTGTACCGCATGCGCCTGTCTCCTCAAACTCAGCAAGCTCCTCAACGGGGATCCTGCGGCGTTCGGTCTTAATCCCCATGCTTTCGGCAATGGCAATCAGGCTCTTATTGGTGATTGATGGAAGAATTGATTCCGATTTCGGGGTTATGTAGGTATTGTTCTTTATGCCGAAGAAGTTTGCGGGGCCGCACTCATCGAGGTATTTCTTTTCTTTTGCATCAAGGAAAAGCGCGTTGCCATAACCGCCGTCACGGGCTTTTACTATGGCCCTGAGGCTTGCAGCATAATTGCCTCCGACCTTGATATTGCCCGTACCGAGCGGAGCAGCACGGTCAACGTCACGGCAGATAAGCATGTTGACAGGCTTCACTCCGCCCTTGAAATATGGCCCTACGGGAGTTACAAAGACAATAAAAGTATATTCAGAAGCCGGTTTGACACCTACCTCGGCGCCGCTTCCGTAAAGCAGTGGTCTGACATAGAGCGAGGCACCCGACCCGTAAGGCGGAACGAACTTTTCATTCAGCTTCACCGCTGTGAAAACAGCTTCCCTGAACAGTTCCATCGGCACCGGAGCCATATGAACACCGTTTGCTGATGACATCAGTCGCTTTGCATTCTCATCCCACCGGAACAACCTTACTTTGCCGTCACGCCCGCGGTATGCCTTCATGCCTTCAAAGGCCTCCTGACCGTAGTGAAGACCTGTTGCAGCAATATGAATGCTGATGTACTCAGAATCCGAAATCTCAGGCTTGCTCCACTGGCCGTTCTTGTAGTGGCACCTTACATTAAAATCGGTCTTGATGTAACCAAAAGGAAGATTATTCCAGTCTAAATTTACCATGATCTTATGTTTTGGATTGTCCAAAAGTACAGTATTAAACCAAAGTTCCAAATGATTTTAAGTATTGTTGAGCTTTCCATCGGCAAATTCACGGAGGATCATAAGTTGCTCTTCTGCAGGCACAGATCTCAGTTTCTGTGCGGTTTCGGTCAGGAACCCGTTATTCCCGATCGTGGAAGCCAGTTCCCTGAACCAGGCTTTCGGGTCACCTATCTTCCCGTAGGCTTTCTCCTGACGGTACAACCTGTCAATCATGGAAACGAAATCGACTCTGCCTGTAAAATCATATACCGCATCATGAAGTACACGGCCTGCCGGGCCAGTCTGCCCAGGCGAGGCAGCCGAGACAACCAGGCTCCTGACTGCTTCAAGTGTATGGAGATCGAATCCGTAAAATGACAATATCTCTCCGGCCCTTTTCATGGCAGCGGTCCCGGGGTCATTATAGTCAAATGCGTAACCGAAATAAATGAAAACAGAAGCCAGCCTGAGGTGAATGTAATCCTCGTCAGATAGCTTCTCTGCCCTTGCAAGCAGGTCGGCCTGCAATGAAACGCTTCGTATGTAATCAGCACTGTGAAAGAAGAGATCAGGCGACGCGATTTCAGAGTACCTTGTGAAGACATGCTCCTCCACATCAAGGATCCGTATCATTTCGATCTTTGCCAGGAACTTACTGTTCGGGGAGCCATCAGCCTCCCGCAACTCCGGCCTTATCCCCGTGACAAAATACATGTCGAGATCACCCTTGTACTTCACAGGCATCCTTCCGCGGTAGTCACAGGTAAAATATTCCTTTACAAATTCATAGGTGGTGCCTGAGATGTTTATCTTGCCGGCTTCCCCTGATGATTCCATCCTGCTGGCGGTGTTCACCGTATCACCCCAGATGTCATAGGTAATCTTCTTGTGCCCTACAACCCCTGCTACCACCGTTCCCGTATGAATTCCTATCCTGATATCCCAGAAACGTGCTGCTGGCCTTGACGGATCACTCTTCATTGCCTGCATGTACTTCTGCATCTCAAGTGCTGCCAGTACCACCTCAACGGGATTGGTCCTGTTTCTCTCAGGGATGCCGCCGGCGCACATGTACGCGTCACCTATCGTCTTAATCTTTTCTATGCGGTACTTTTCCGCCACCGAATCGAAATGAAAGAAGAACCGGTCGAGCTCGTCAATCAGCGTCTCGGGATTCATCTCTTCGGCAATCTTTGTAAATCCCTGGATATCTGAGAACAACACTGTAACAAAATTATATTTTCTCTTGTCGGCTTTCCCCTTTGACATTATCTCCTCGGCTGTCCCCTTCGGAAGCATATTGGCAAGAAGGCTGTCAGACTTTTCCTTCTCATGCTGAAGTTCCTCCGTTCTTTCTGCAATGAGCTGTTCGAGGCGACTCTGTCTCTCCATGTAGAGCCGGTGTGTCCTTCGTCGCATCATTATACCCGCGGCAAGCAGCAAAAGCGGATAAATTATCAGCGCCAGAAGTGAAAAGTACCACGGAGGCCGTACCCTGAAGCTGAATGATCCGTCTCCCACGCCAACCACTTCTCCCCTGGTCCGGTAACGATACGTGAATTTATATCTTCCCCCGTCAAGGCTCGTGTACTCCTTGTATGGCCTGTCAGTCCACTCTGTCCATGCGCTGTCAGGACCTGCCATGAAATAGGAATATTCAACTTCCGGATCCCTTTTCATTGTAAATACAATTCCGTCACGGTATCTGAGAACAGGTATATTCGCAGTTGTATCAATCCTTTTCCCCGACTGATACAGGTATACTCCGGTAATCTTCCCTGAGGGCCGGTCAAGTGATTGACCGGAATTTTCTCCGGATAGACGCTCCGTGGTCAGACCGTTCAGCCACACCGCAGGCCGCAGCCAACGTGCGAGGCTCTCATCCCCGGCGGACAACATAATGCAGGATCCTGCACTGATAAGTATGCAAGCCATGATAAACCCGCGGAAATGATTGATAACCATAGAGGATTTTAATCTAGAGATCTATACAAAAATAAACTATAATTTTCCGGTTTTGGTATGCCGGCAAGGCAGCGTCACATTGCAATGATTAATTTTGTCTTTTACCCATTCACAGTATGGAACTGGTATTCGCAACCAACAACAAACACAAAATCAGGGAGATAAGTGATCTTCTTGACGGCAATTTCAGAATTCTCGGGCTGGCTGACCTCGGTATCACCGAAGATATTCCGGAAGAAGCCGAGACGCTTGAAGAAAATGCCGTCTTCAAGGCAAGGTATGTTCACGAAAAGACCGGATTGAGTGTCTTCGCCGATGACACCGGGCTTGAGGTAACGGCTCTTGGCGGAGCGCCAGGGGTTTACTCTGCGAGATATGCCGGTGAGAGTAAAAGTTTTGATGACAACATTGAAAAACTCCTTCGTGAGATGCAGAACGCAACCGACAGGAGCGCCCGTTTCAGAACTGTAATCGCCCTGATCCTTGACGGCTCTGAATACCTCTTTGAAGGAACGGTTGAAGGAGAAATAATAAGGGAAAGAAGAGGTGTCGGCGGTTTCGGATATGACCCTGTATTCATTGCAACAGGCTCTGACCGCACCTTTGCCGAAATACCCCTCAGTGAAAAGAACCTGATCTCTCACAGGGCGAAGGCTATGAGGAAGCTTATCGAATTCCTCAGCAGGGATAACCCTCTCAGTGCCGGGAAGTAACAGGTCATGAAATGAAGAGGGTCATCTCACTCACATATTTTGTTTTAGTTTCTCTCCTCGCAGCCGGTCAGGGGCCCCTGGGGTCATGGGATGATCACCTCCCATACAGCAGGTCATATTCAATCACTGCCGGTGGCGGGAAAATCTACTCCTCAACCGGCTCTGCAGTGCTGGTGCATGACCTGGCTCGCGGAAACAACATGTCTCTGTCACGGGTTTCGGGCCTGAGTGAAACTGCAATAGCCCGCATTGCATGGTGTGAGGATGAGGAGTCACTTATCATCGTTTACCGCAGTACGGGAATTGACATCGTGAAGAAGGGAGTAGTTTTCAATATACCCGATATCAGGAACAAGTACATTCCGGGGCTCAAGGAGATCTACAATGTTACCGTCCATGGCAGCAAGGCACTCCTGTCTGGAAGCTTCGGCATAGTTGTAGTTGATGTCAATGGCCGGTATATTTCTGACACCTGGAGACCCGGGCCTGACGGGGAAACAAACAGCGTAAACGAGTCGGTCATTCTTGGTGACCGTATTTACGCCGCCACGGGTCGTGGGGTCTGGTCTGCCCCGGTCAGCCGCCAGGGACTATCGTATTTCGGCAATTGGGAGCGACTGGAAGGATTGCCGTCTCCGGGGTCAGAATACAGCAGCCTGGCAACCGCCGGGGAAGGCATTATGGTTACCAGGCCAGGCAAAACCGGCGCCCCGGCTTCCGGCGATTCTCTTTTTCTGGTAATGCCGGGCCAACCGGCCGTGCTGATAAGCACAGAGCCGGCCGGCACAATAAAAGCCCTTGACGGTGACGGCAGCAGCGTGATCATTTCACTGTCCTCCGGCCTCAGGATCCTGACCCCGCAGGGTAGCGTCACCCGGGAAATAACAGGGTACGGCTGGGCCGGAGCCTCCCCTGCGGGTGCACTGACCTCAGGCCAGAGCCTCTGGATAGCTGATGCATCAACAGGACTGGTTTCGACAAGCAACTATTCCGTTTACAGCAACCACACAATTGAAGGACCATATACCGCCAACGTGGCTGACATTGCCTTTTCGGGCGACAATTTCTACGTGACCGGCGGAACAGTTGACAACGCATGGGGAAACGTATACCGTCCACTTCAGGTCTTCACCGGTTCGGGCAGTTCCTGGCGCAGCAATATCCTGTACGGCGAGGCCGACAGGGACGCCATGCGCGTGACGGCAGACCCGGATAATGAAAATCACTTCTTTGTTTCATCATGGGGAAACGGACTGTATGAATTCCGTGACGGTGAACTGGTCAGAAATTACAATCAGTACAACTCTCCCCTGGGGAGTATAAGGCCCGGAGAAAATTATTCCCGCATATGCGGTCTTGCATGGGACCGGTACGGTAATCTCTGGATTACACAATCAGGTGTGCCTGGCAACCTGAAAGCACTGACACCTGACGGTACCTGGATCATAACTGAATTGAACCTGGATGTCACTGTTGTGGGTGACATGGTCATTGACAGGAACCAGTTCATCTGGGTTGTGCTCCCGCGCGGCAACGGCATTCTCGTATATGACCCTTCCGGAACACCGGCGAATATTTCCGATGACCGGTTTATCAGACTCCAGGTTCAGGATACGGAAGGGCACACAATGAATAACCTCTTCTCAATCTCAACTGACCCCGATGGAAACATCTGGGTGGGAACCGATATGGGCCCTGCAGTGTTCTACAACCCCGGCAAAGCATTCACCTCTGAGATCAGGGCTTCACGCATCAAGATACCACGAAACGACGGGTCCGGACTGGCTGATTACCTGCTCGGCACAGAGACTGTAACTGCAATCGCAGCAGACGGGGCAAACCGGAAATGGTTCGGGACATTCAGCTCAGGAGCCTACCTCATGTCTGACGACGGGCGGAAGGAACTGGCTCATTTTACCACCGCCAACAGCCCGCTCCTCTCTGACAATATAGTGAAGATAGCCGTAAGCGGAGTTACGGGCGAAGTTTGGTTCGGCACGTCCGAAGGAATCATATCATGGCGCGGTGAGGCAACTGAAGGAAAAAATGATTTCTCGGGAATCTACGCTTTCCCAAACCCGGTAAGGGAAGATTTTGAAGGGGTGGTGACAATCACCGGGCTGGTTGAAAACTCATCAGTAAAGATTACAGACGTCAGCGGTAACCTTGTTTATGAGACAACCTCGCTGGGCGGACAGGCTGTATGGGACCTGCGAAACTACAGGTCACAGAGGGTCGCAACCGGGGTCTACATTGTGTTGTGCTCCAATGAAGACGGAACCCTTTCCGGGGTTACAAAAATGCTTGTGATAAGGTAAAGCAGCCGGGTTTCTTTGGATTGCCGGGTTTCTTTGGATTGCCGGGTTTGTAAGATAAAAGCCCGGACAATACTTCATGTCTTCTCAGTTCTCTGTTATCAGGCTCCGGATTCTCTCAATCTGCAGCTTTTTGTTCACCTCCCTGAGACGGCGGGCCGTACCGGTAAAATACTGGTGACCGGAGATGAATTTCACCTGCATCTTGTTCCAGTCGTTCAGGTTGGTGATCTTTTCCTGTGCCTTGAGTTCCTCGTACAGTGTATTTGATACAGGGATGAAATCGCTTCTGCCCAGGTAATCAAGATCGGAGTCACAGATGATCTGCTCAAGCAGGTCACCCGGCCGGGGGGGCAGCTTTGTAGACATAATGATACTGCAGATCCTTTCAATCTGATCCTCGCTGTACCCGTATCCGGGCAGCATCTCCCTCACCAGCAGCGTACCCTGGTACTCATGGTCATCATATGATACCGTATGGCCGGCATCGTGGAACAGTGCAGCTGTCTTCAGAAGCAGCACCTCTTCATCGGTGCACCCCTCAGCCCATCCTATCAGCTCCA
>DAIDJT010000057.1 GCA_027451265.1 Bacteroidales bacterium
CCCGGAGCCATAAATATTCCTCTCAGCACCATTCTGTCAGCCGAGTATACCGATATCCTGAACCAGGATGCAAAGATGAATGTCTTTTATTCAAACGGTGCGGTATACGCCAACCAGGCGTGGATGATAACACGTCAGCTGGGTTATGAAAATAACTACGTCCTTGAGGGCGGACTGAATTACTGGTTCAGTAATATTCTTTCCGCCACGGCTCCGCCTCAGACCAGTCCCAATGAGGAGTTTGCGAAGTATGACTTCCGCAAGAGCGCTGCTGCCGCGCTTGGTGGCGGAAGCATAGTTACCACGGAGGGAAGCGGCTCTGCTGTCAAGGCAGCCAAACCACCTGTGACGTCAAAAGCAAAGAAGAAGGCTTCAGGAGGCTGCTGATTTTTTGGCGGAAAAGGAAAAAAGATTTACATTTGCGCCTGCAAAAGCAGGGCCCTATAGTTCAATGGATAGAACGCGGGTTTCCTAAACCTGAAATCCAGGTTCGATTCCTGGTGGGGCTACAGACGGGTCAGTGACTGAAGGTCAGTAGAACAGCCCAAAGACAAAGCCCGGGAGATGATCCCGGGTTTTTCTGTCTCAGGTTATGATTACAGGTTCATTCCTGAAATGAATTGAAACGGTGACACAGGTTCCGGCCGGGGTTCCCATTGTGTCAGCAAGATCAGTCACAGAGAAGCTGTACCTGTCTTCATAGTAGTTGTTGCAGAGGCTGAAGAGTTCGGTCATAAGCTTCATTCCTTTTCCTGTCGAGCCTGTTTGCTCTTCAGCCGCACGAGCCCGGCCTATGCCATTATCCCTGATCTCAACAGTCAGATCCCTGTCAGCTCCCCTGACAATTATTTCCAGTTTCCCGCCATGCTCCATGCCGGCAATGCCGTGCTTCACGCCATTTTCGGCAAACAGCTGGATCACGAATTTGGGTACCTGAAGCTCAGTGTTGATTTCTGGAGGCAGAATGATTGAATAGTCAAGCCTGTCACCGTATCTAATCTTTTCAAGGGCAAGATATTCACGGCAGAACTCTATCTCCTCGCCCAGGTGACGCCGCGACTTGCCTGCAGAAAGCAGCATATCACGGTACAGCCCGGAAAATTTCAGGAGGCTGTCACGGGTTTTCTCCCTGTCTGACTGCTCAACAAGGTGAAGTACGGAGTTAAGGGCATTGAGTGTGAAATGCGGATCGAGATGGTTGCCGATCAGTGCAAGCTGCAGTTCCGAAATCTTCTTCATTTCTTCCTCCCTCCTTGTCAGCACCCTTCTCTGTGTCTTCTGAACCAGCAGTACAAAGGCAATAAAGCCGGCATATATCAACGGATAAAGGCCAAAAGAAATGTAATACAGTTGATTACGACGGTACTGGAGAACATACTGACGCGCTCCGGCCTGTATGAAAATCCTGGGTGCTTCATCTTTTTTCCTTATGACAGAAAAAATCAGGCTGCTGCCTGAAATGATTCCGATGTCTGCTGAGGCAGGCTGTCTCATTCCGGCCCTGTAGACATGTACCATCCCTGTCTCAAAACTGCAGACAACGATTTCTGGTATTCCGTCGAGGTCGATATCTTCAGGTATTGTCAAAGGGGTGCCCGGAAAATGAATCTCTCCGAGTAGTTCCCTGTGGCTGTCAAACAGCACTATCCCTCTTTCCCTTTCAACTGCCGCATAAACAGGTTCATTCTTTCTGTTTACCGTCATGAATCCTGTATATGGCACTACCGGAATTGCGGTTCTGCCTGTGACCTCCCCGGCAGGTGAGAAAGAGACCAATGAGGCAACGGAATCCTGTTCCAGGGGAGAGACAAGGACGTCAAGAACCAGTCCTTTGGGAGAGGCCATTACCATCGGGGTTGCAAGTGCGAAATTCCCCCTGAACTCCACCGGATCAAACATGAATTCAAGGTTACGGTCAAGAACGGTAAGCCATGCAGACTGGTCATGGTGTTGCATCTCTGATTTGGCTATGTTGCCGGAAGCATAAACATCGGTAATAATTTCGTTTTGTCCGTCATTGTTTATGTCCTCCTGCAATATTCCCAGAATAAACCCGCCAACAGGGGGAGAGGCAACCAGCGAATCATTGCCGGGGTAGTAGGCATAGACCTTGCGAGGGTGCTTTGAGAATCCCGTTGTTATGCCGAATAAAAGTTCAACCCTGCCGTCACCGTCGAGGTCCTGCGGTTCTGCCGGCACTATTCTCGGATCAGAGGCAGCAGACCCCTTGCCGGCCAGATCGATCAGTCTGCTCCTGATCACCAGGCCGGGATCAGACGGATCCTTCACGGAGTGTAAAAGAACAGAATCACCCTTTAGCGAGAAAATGTATAATTCGCTTATACCGTTACCGTCGCAGTCCGCCGGTATTAAAAATGTTGATTTTCCCTGGAAACCAAATGTGCCTGAAATATTCCATTGGTTCATTATCATTGCTCCCCTCGAAACGGTTATGCCTGATCCGTTTGGATAATCAAATGCCGAGATCTTTTCAGAGTAGCCGTCCCCGTCAAGATCACAATAAATGCAGTAGAAATTTTCAGGGCACGCAGTATTGCTTTCAGGACTGAGAATATATGGGTTATGCCTTACAGGAATGCTGACTAACAGTGCTGCAGCCGGAATTGCTGCAAGGATGAATGGATTTGTCAGCAATGTGAGGATCCTCTTGCGGGCAGGGGTTATCAAATGAAGCTGTTTTGCACAGTTTAAAAGTCAGCTGAAATGAAGCCGGTCCATGTTAGCCGGGGCAACTATTTTTTTATATACATCAGCTCATGGATAGAGGTTATCTTGCCTTTCTTGTCATAAGATTCGGAACGTACTACTCCGATATCACGGGCGTACCATTCCACTGTGCGTCCTTCGGTTTTGATGAAGGCCATCTTTGTGAAAGTGTCGTATGATACCCTAACGCATTCAAATGTGCCTGCCGGTGTGGTTACTGTTTCGAGGGCATCAACCTTCCGGTTTGTTATGTCAGAGGTCATTGTAACAGGTATGGGGCCCGTCATTTCCAGATTGAATGAGGCGTCATTAAGCTGCTGTCCGGGAACCATCCTGGAAGGTAATTCCATATCCGTTGAGGTGATTTTGAATTCACCCAGCCCGGTTAGGTTCAGTGAACCCATCAGGCTTTTCATGTCGATATGGAAATTTTCTCCGTCACACCATACGGCATAGTCAAAGGAAATTGTTGTATCCTCGCGGGCATCAAAGACGGTGGATCTGATATCAAGCTTCATGTTGCCGTTTTCGGTCTTCCGGTCTGTCACCAGCAGTATTGATGAGCCCTCCAGTTTTCCCGGTTTTGAATAATAGTTATACCCGATTCTGGTACCTACCTCTGAGGGGAAATATGCAACACAATCCTGGGCGGCCATCGCGCCAGCCACCAGCAACAGAACTGTAAAAACAATTGTCCTTTTCATTATAATTTCAGGGTTTATTCAGGAATAAAATTACGATATTTTAAAGATTTGACTGGGAGCATTCAGAGTTTTATGAACTCTACCCTGCGGTTCATTGCCTTGTTTGCAGGTGTGTCATTGGGTGTAAGCGGTTTGCTTTCACCGGCACCTTCGGTCTGCATCCTCGATGCATCAATGCCGAATTTCGAGGACAGCTCGGTTTTGACTGATTCAGCCCTGCGCTTTGAAAGGTCGAGGTTCAGGGCATCATCGCCATCACTGTCGGTATGACCGATGATCTTTACCCTGACTGTCGGATTCTCTTTCAGTACGGCGGCAATGTCATTCAGCGTGCCGTACGACTCCGGCCTGATGTCAGCCTTGTTGACATCGAAGGTGATGCCGTAGGTTGTAAGCCGGCCTTCGGTGATAAGCTTGCTGCGGGTGTCAGGTGCGGCCGTGGTGATCTTGATATTGGTGACCATTGGCCAGGAAGCCCTGTCCCAGCCTGAGAAAAGAATCTTATTGAATTTTGTATGAGCATAAATGTTTGTCGGTACATCAAGCACCTTGGCCCCCTGATGATAGATCCTGGCCCTTCGCTTCTGTATCCATATGGTAACATGGTTGACTTGTCCGGTAATCACAGGATTCTTTGAAGCCTGTCCCTCTATCCATTCTCCTTCGGGGTCGTTGGTGTATCCCTTTGTTTCCCATCCTTCACTTGCAAGAATTATGTGGAAGCCGCTTTTACCGGGGTAAAGATCGTCATTGATCTCCTTCGGGTCTTCCGGGTTCTCCTCATACATTGTGAATACAATCCCATTACGGTATTCTTCGTCAGGGATGATGTCGAACTCAACGATGAAGTTATCGGGAAATACCACGGTCTTTGAGTAACAGTACACGGCATCTTCGCCGTTCATATGGAGCCATTTCCCGGAAGCGATATTAACGGTTTTGACCTCGCCGCTGCCGTTGGATGTCCACAGTGCCGGAAAATCACCGACGGCATCCTGGCTGAAGTCCTCGAAGTAAAGTATCCTGTCTCCGGGAACAAAGTCGTACTGGGTGTAACTTTCAACTTTCTGTTTTTGCGGTTTTGCCGCCGGCTTCCCTTCGTCTTCCTTTTCTTCGGCATCAGCACCGGTTTCAGATTCATTTGCTTCAGCCTCTTCCTCTTCGCCGTTGTCTTTCTTATTCTTTTTAAAGAGGCTGCCTACTCCCTCTTCTATCTTGTTGAATCCCTCATCCACACCCTGCTCTATCCTGCTGTTTATCCTGTTGGTACCCTGCTCCTTTATAACCTCTTTAGGCTTGACTATCTGGGCATCGGCAGCCTGGTTTGACAACAGCAGGGATATTATCACAAATAATGCGAAAAAGACTCTGATCTTCATGATTCCGGTTTTAGTGAAAATTTTAGCCCTAAAACAGGGAATTGTTTTTCAGCTGGGATAGTAAAAAACCGACATTTGCGCCTGAACTGCAGAGTTCACTTACCGCTGAAGATCCTTGCCACGCGGAGATTCCTTCTGAAAAATGTTTCAGGTGTTTCGCCTGTAATTGATTTGAAATCCTTGATGAGGTGGGTCTGGTCAAAATAATTGCCCATAAAAACCAGGTCATGATAGTCAATTTTACCTCCGCTTGAGGTAATGCCCCACAGATAGTTGATTCTCAATATTCTTATAAGCATCTTGGGTGATGCTCCAAGGCGGTCACGGAATCTTCTTTGGAGGGTTCGCTCACTTACGCCCAGTTCTTCAGTTATATCGTGGAGCTGGATGTTGATTCCCTTCTGAATGATCAGTTCGTAGCTTCTGTCAGTATCATCCGGAACATATCCCGAAGAACATAGGCTGTTGATGAAGGCGGCAAAGATGTCCATCCTTGCAGCGTCTGTCCTGCCGTTTCTCATCTCTTCCCACACTGGCAAAAGAAGCTTTTCCGGTGCCGGGACCCAGATGTTGCTGCCGGGAGTAAGGTTTATGCCGAACAGTCGTGACAGAACCGTCGGCCTGCATATGACTATCATGCTGTCAATCCCTCCCGTAAGGCAGATTGAGTTGGCCGTAGGCGTCAGGGGTGCAATAAAAACCGGGGGAAGTGTCTGATCAACCGGGGTGACCATCCGTGGCCGGTTCCGGAAATGAAAAACAATAGCCACATCCTCACGGGGCACAAACTTGTCGGTAAGGGCCTCATTGCCAGTGTAGGTTATGAACTCAAACTGTTTTACCAGCCACGAAAGCTTCTCCGCCGGCCGGTAATACCTCGCCTCAGGCAACATTTACGAAAATGATTCAATTGTCGCCTGGCAATATAGAGATTATTTCAGATTGTCAAGGCGGCTAATGTCATCCCCTGAAATTTCAAAGTTGACATCGAAATTCTGACGGATGTATTGCGGGTGAACAGATTTGGGCAACGGGAGGGCGCCCTTCTGCAGAACATACCTGACTGAAACCTGGGCAGCGCTTTTGCCGTACTTTTCTGCAATGTGTGCAATCCCGGGGTTGGTGAGGATCTTGCCCGTTGCCAGCGGCGAATACCCTTCGGCAAGAATGTTGTTTCTCCGGCAGAAATCAGTGATCTCCTCCTGGGCATGTCCGATGTGAAGCTTTATCTGGTTGACCATGGGCCGGATGCGGCAGGTCTCAAGGATGGCTTCGGTATCCTTAACGTTAAAGTTGGAGATGCCTATTGAACGGGTTTTTCCGCTTTCGTAAAACTCCTCCATTGCCTTCCAGACCCGGATATTTTCATTTGTATAGTCTGCCCCGATCTCTGTCCAGGGCCAGGGGGCATGGATAAGATAAAGATCAATATATTCAAGGCCTATGTTCTTCATCGTCAGTTCAGCATGCCTAACTGCCCTTTCGTAGTTTTTTATCTCCGCAGGCAGCTTTGATGTTACAAAAATCTCACTCCGGTCAATTCCGGAATCAATAATTGCTTTGCCCACGCTTGCCTCATTGCCGTATGCCTGCGCGGTGTCAATGTGACGATAGCCTGCTTTAAGGGCTTCTCTGACAGAGTTATAAGCTATGTCACCTGATGGAATCTGCCATGTTCCGAAGCCTATTGCAGGAATTGTAACCCCGTTTGCCAGGGTGAAGAAATCGGTTGGTTTCATTTGAGTAATTATTGCAATTAAAGATATAAACAGAGCACCGGCTCTATTGTTCCCGGCAGCCCTGCAGTCATGGCAGAAACAAGGAATAATTGTTTCTTAATGCATCAGGTCAGTAAGAAGTCTTCAGGTACTTTTACCAGGCGCGCTATGTCCTGTATCTTTCCCCTTACGTCAAAACCCGAACTGCACTTTACCCTGCATGATTTGCAGTCAGCGCATGGCGCGGCGGGCAGCCCGGACGCTGCAAGAGTATTCCTTGCCTGGAGCAGGTTTTTGTATCCGTAAGCATACATATACCCTCTCATGATCATTGGTATGTCAAGGCTGGCGGGGCATTGGGCCAGACACTGGCCACACTGCTGGCAGAACAATCCTGTTTCTGAAAATGCAAGTGCGTTCTTAAGCTCAGCCATTTCCGCTTCAGTCATTTTCAGATTTTTGATCATTGCCAGGTTCTTTTGAATCTGTTCTGCTGTTGTCATGCCGGAAACGATTGTCGAGATGTTTGCATTCTGCAAAGCCCATTTCAATGCTGCGTCAGAGCTTATGCCGGGTCCGCTCTTGTTCCGGAATGCACCGGCGGTAGTCTTCATTGCAACAATGCCCATCCCTGAGGCTGAAGCTTTCGCGATGGCAGCATCGAGAGCCTCTCTGTTCTGCAGCTTGAAGTTATATGAGATCATCGCGATATCATAGATGCCGGTTGATGCAGCTGCGTCGAGCGCTTCCTCAGTGCCACCGTGTGAGGCTATCCCGGTGAATCTGACTTTACCCTGCTGTTTAAGCTGTTCCATTGTCCTCAGGATCTCTTCGTTGCATACAGTCTCCCTTTTGGAAGCATAGGGAAAGAGTATGATGTCTATTTGATCGAGCCCGAAGCGTCTGAGGCTGCCTTCCGCCTTCTCAAGGTATGCTTTGGCGCTGAACTTGTCAGTCAGCAGGCCTGTCCGGTTATCAACCTCGTTGCAGGGTGCTGCGGTGGCTACAACGAATGAATCCCTGGGAAAATCCTTCAGGGCTTCACCGATGATGATTTCATTATTCCCCTCGCCGTAATACGTGGCTGAGAAGAATAGTTTAATGCCGGCATTATATGCGCCTTTGATGAAACTGGGAGTAATCGCGCCACTTGCACCGAGGCTGATAAGTGGTGCCTGTATTCCGGTACGGCCCAGCACTCTTGCAGGCAGGTCAGCCTGTGAGGCTGATGTTGCAGCTGTAGCCGGAGAGCCTTTGATTACTCCGGGAATAAATGCTGCGGCGGAAACGCCCAGGAATCCTTTCTTCAGAAATTCACGACGGTCATTGTTCATGATGCAGATCTTTTTTGTTGCAAGAGCTAATTTGCTCTCTTGTATTTAAATATGTTATTCTCCGGTCTGCTAATTTATCAAAAACTGAATATTCATGTGCATTTAGAGGCAGGCAATTTTCCACGGTCATCCGAAAATTGTAAATTCACCGGTCAAACAACAGTTATTATGCTTAAGGGTATTTCTCCGCTTCTCTCACCTCAGTTGCTTGAGGTTATGGCCCGGATGGGCCACGGTGACGAGCTTGTACTGGCTGATGCCCACTTTCCGGGCGAAAGCATCGGGAAGAGGGTGGTAAGGGCAGACGGATTGCGCATTGCCGATCTGCTTGAGGCAATAATGCCGCTGTTTGAGCTCGACAGCTATGTCCCTCATTCGTTGATTATGATGGAACCTGTTCCGGGAGACGAACTGGATCCGTCCGTTGAAGGATCATATCTGGTGAAAATCAGAAAGGAGGCTCCGGCTGTTTCTCCGGTCAAACGGATTGACAGGTTTGCCTTTTATGAGCGGGCATCAAAGGCTTTTGCCGTTGTCATGACAGGCGAGACGTCAAAATACGGTAATATTATTTTGATCAAGGGAGTTACGCCTGTCATGTGAATTAAAGGTTTATCTTCACCGGATCGCCGGGATTTCACCTCCCGCAACCTGAAACCAACCTGACAAGAAATTAAATTATAATTGAATGAAAACTATTATCTCAACCGTTCGTTTAGCTGTTTTGGCTTCACTTTTTCTCACCCTCCTGGCAGGTCCTGCATCTGCCCAGCGCCTCAGGCCCGGACCGCAGGATCTCTCGTTTTTTTCATCTGTTGATGACACTGATCAGCCATATTCAGTTTACATCCCCGAAAACTTTGATGAAACCAAAGCCTATCCGCTGGTTGTGTTTCTTCATGGTGCCTGGTCAAACCACCGTCTCGGTATGAGGCGGCTGTTCGGCGTCGGCAACAGCCAGGGATATGATTTCATCAAACCGGGCAACGTCCCTTTTGAGAATGATGTGGAGGCAACCCGCTACTGGCCTCCTTTCAGGCCGGTGGATTATATAGCTGCTGCTCCTCTTGCCAGGGGTACGGCCGGCTACCAGGGCATACCGGAACAGGATGTCTATGACATGATTGATGATCTCAAGGCGCGGTTTCATATTGACAAGGACAGGATATACCTCACCGGGCTCTCCATGGGTGGCGGCGGTACTCTCTGGCTTGGTCTTACCAGGCCTGACGTATGGGCAGCAATAGCTCCTGTATGCCCGGCTCCGCCAGAAGGAACCATGGAGCTTGCCGGCAATGCATCCAACCTGCCGGTGCATCTCTTCATCGGCGACAAGGATTTTCTCTTCCAGACCGCCACTGAATGGAAGATGAAGCTCGGGGAAACAGCCATGAGGCTTGATTATGTGGAGTACCCGGGAGTGGGTCACAACAGCTGGGAGTGGGCCTACAAGGATGGTTTCATATTTGACTGGTTCTCGCAGTTTAAAAGAGATCCGTACCCCGGGAAGGTTTCATTCACCACAAAGTGGTTCAAATACAACAGTGCTTACTGGGTTACGATTGATGACATTGTTCCGGGGGTAACTGCGACTGCAGAGGCAAGGTTTACCGGCCCTAACGCCATTGCTGTTACAGTCACGGGAATAAATGCCTTTACACTCCGTCTTGAGGGTCACCCTCAATTCAGCCCTTCAAAAAAGGTGTCAGTAAATGTAAACGGGAAAGCTTTCAGCGTCAGGAGTGCCGATGCAGTGTCATTCATGCTTTCGGGGGGGGCCTGGGTAAATTCGAAGTTCACGCCGGGGCTTACCGCCAAGCAGAAAGGGGCCGAAGGGCCTCTGTATGCTGCAGTGGCAGGAAGCCATATCTATGTTTACGGCACAGCCGACAACCCGCCGGCGGACGTGCTGGCAGCCAGGCGCGGGCAGGCCATGGCCGCCGCCGACTGGACCGGCATGGGAGGCAGAATAATGGTATTCCCGAGGGTGGTGGCTGACAGGGATGTACGGTCAAGTGACTTCGTCAGTTCAAATCTCATACTTTTCGGAACCCGCGAAACAAATTCAGTTATAGGGAAGTTTGCTGACAAGCTCCCGATGCATCTTGATCCGAAGGCTGAGAATTATGGACTTGTCTATATCTTTCCCATGAACAGGCATTACCTACTTGTTAACTCGGGTTTGCCCTGGTGGACGCAACCGAAGGGCAAGACGGCCCAGGCAGGATTTGCCTTCAGCGGGACAATTGTGGAAATCCTTAAAAAGTACCAGGATTTCGTTCTCTTCAAAGAGACGCCTGACGATATAATTACCCAGGGCTGTTTTGACAACAACTGGAAGCTTCCGGCTGATGCAGAAGCGGTATTGAAGGGAGTCGCAACAATAAAACTGAACTAAAGACAAATACCATGAAAACTTTTGTCGGACTATTGTCATTTTTAATGATCATGTTTTTTGCAGGATGCGGCGGAGACAGGCTTTCAGAAGCCGCAGCAACGGTTAAGGGTGGTGTTGTGCAGGGGACTGTGGAGGATGGCATTGCCGTCTTCAGGGGCATTCCCTTTGCCGCGCCGCCGGTTGGTGACTTACGCTGGAAGGCACCGCAGCCCGTCAAGCCATGGGAGGGTGTACTGGCGGCGGACAAATTTGCTCCGTCAAGCATCCAGCCTGCCGTTGCATGGATGGGAGAGGTCCCTACTTCGGAAGACTGCCTGTACCTGAACATATGGACTCCTGCAAAGTCGGCTAAGGAGAAACTGCCGGTCATGGTATGGATCTATGGAGGGGGTTTCGCCTTTGGTGGAACGGCAGGTGCGGTCACCTGGGGAGACCAGATTGCCAGGCACGGCGTTATACTGGTAAGTATAGCTTATCGTGTAGGTGTGCTGGGATTTATGGCTCATCCTGACCTGACTGCGGAGTCAGAAAACAAAGTATCGGGGAATTATGGCCTGCTTGATCAGATTGCAGGGCTGAAATGGGTACAGGAGAATATCCGCGCCTTTGGGGGTGATCCGGCCAGGGTGACAATCTTTGGCGAATCCGCAGGAGCAATATCTGTCAGCATGCTGTGTGCCTCGCCGCTCGCAAAGGGTCTGTTCGCCGGTGCAATAAGCCAGAGCGGCGGTTCATTCAACCCCGTGGGTGACACGAGGGGATCAGGTGATTTCATGCAGACACTTGCCGGCGCCGAGCTGGCCGGTGTGGAGTTTGCAAAAAGAATAGGGGCAAGCTCAATTGCTGAGTTACGGGCCATGTCTCCGGATAAATGGCTTACCGACCCGCAGTCACAGATGGGAGGCTTCTGGCCTGTTGCTGACGGCTATGTCATCACTGATGA
>DAIDJT010000058.1 GCA_027451265.1 Bacteroidales bacterium
CGCGTCGACTGGCCAAGGGCTTTTTCAAGGAAATGATTGCGCTTCTCCTCATCAAGGTCCTTGTTCACAATCAGTGTCTCCAGGTATCCCCTTACTGACGCAATCGGCGTCCTGAGCTCATGTGCGATGTTGGAGGTCATCTGCTGCCGCATCGCCTTGTTCTGCTCGGCGGGGGTAATATCTGTAATGACAATCTCGAAGCTTTTGTCGTTGAACAGGATACATCTGACCGAGTAGTATTTGCCCCCTTTTTCAATCTGCATCTCGGTGGACGGATTCTCCTGCTTCCCGGCCCTGGTTTCGAGGTTACTGTTGAGGAATGACCTGATTGCGGTGAACTCCGGGTGATCAATGAAGCCCTCGGGCGTCAGGGAGAGTCCGCCGGTGATAGCATTAAGGAATACCATAAAATGGCTGTTTGACAGGGTCACCTTCCGTTCAGGGGAGAAAAATGCCACTCCCTCGTTAAGAACGTGGAGATGCCTGAAGAGTTTCTCCTTCTGGAGGGACAACTCAGCAGTATTGCGGGCCAGGTTATTGTATATCCTGACTATCTCCTTGCCTGTCTCTCCAATCTCATTCTTCGGGAAGATAACCGAGGGGTCATTGCCTTCGCCACGGCGCATCCTGGCTGCAAAATCACGTAGCATGGTAATGCTCTTGCCCATCTGCCGGGTTACGGCAGCAAGCAGAACCCAGATAACTGCAAAGACTATGGCCATGAATAGCAGGAAGACATGTTCACGCATAAGGAAACCCCTTATAGTGATGTTATACTCCTCGGCCAGTCTTACATAATGTGTATTGAAGTACCTCGAAAAGTAATAATAGTCCTTGCCGGTCGATTCGGAGCGCCGGATTGCAGTGCCATAGGGGGAGAAAAGTGATTTTCCCACCTCGGGTCTGTTCAGATGGTTCTCCATGGTTGACCAGTCATCTATTGAGCTGTCATAAAGCACTTTGCCATTAATGCCAATAACTGTTATCCGTAGATCGGGTACCGGGATCAGTTTGAAGACGGAGTCGATGAGTCTGTAGTTGCCGGTTTCACTGAGGGAGTTTGCCCTGATAAAGTTATCAACCAGCTGAGTCATGTCATTAAGCCTGGAATCGAGGGCAGATATCCTGATGGCTTTTTCACGCCGGTACTGGAAGGCAAGCATGAGTGCCGTAAAGAGCAGGAAGATCCCGAAGTAGTATAGAAATAGTTTACGCCTGAAGCTCATCGGTTTTGTCATTTGACTCGTTTTTCATTCGCCCAGATAGTAACCGTACCCCGATTTGTTTCTTATCAGGTTTCCCCTTTCGCCAAGCTTTTTGCGGATCCGGGCGATGGTCACGTCCACAGTACGGTCGGTGACAATCACGTCATCACCCCAGACGCGGGCAAGTATCTCATGCCTGGGAAAAATCTTTCCCTCATTACGGATGAGGAGGGAGAGGATATCGTATTCCTTGCGTGTCAGTTCAAGCGGTTTTCCTTCCGAAATGATGAGATTGTTTTCCGTGTCGACGGTGAATGATCCGGCAACGGTCTCCAGGGTTACCCGTGTCGGGGCCGATCGCCGGAGGACGGCCCGGACACGGGCAATCAATTCCCTGACACTGAATGGTTTGGCAAGGTAGTCGTCGGCCCCGAGGTTAAAGCCGGTGATCCGGTCGTTTTCGGAATCCCTGGCAGTGAGAAAGATTATGGGGGTTGTAAGGCCGTTATCCTTCCTTATTTTCTCCGCCAGGCGGAAGCCTGACATCTGCCCCATCATCACGTCAAGGATGAACAGGTCATAGGAGGGGAGATTTCTGCGAATGGCCTCCTCGGCCGAGAGACCAGTGTCAACGATGTAGCCTTCACCCTCAAGGTTGAATGAGAGGATCTCGAGGATCGATTCCTCGTCATCTACAGCCAGTATTTTCTTTTTGTCCTTCAACGTGAGAGTTGCGATTTGGGATTTCCGAGTTGCGATCTGCGAATTTCGAATTTCGAATTTCGAATTTCTATTTGCGAATCAGGATTGGTAAAATCGAAAATCGCAATTCGTCATTCGCAAATCCTATTTATTCATCTTTCCCGATCCCGGTATGCCTTATATCCGTTCCCTGCAGGGAGTAGATTGATGCCTCGGCAATGTTGGTGGCATGGTCAGCTATCCTCTCTATATTGGATATCATATCCTTAAGCTCTATGTAACTCTGTACCATTGAGCGGGTTCTGTCGTCAATGTTCTCCTTGCGCAGGTGGCCCAGGAGCAGCTTGCGGTTCATCTCATCAACCACGGTATCGTTCTTGATTGTCCAGATTGCATAATCAGGATCCGAATTTGTGAATGAGAGCAGTGCCTTCTCTACCATGATTGTTCCGGAGGTGAGCATATTTGTGATCAGTGATGCGGTGGAGGTAAACTCAGTCGTCTTCCTTATTTCACCAATGATACGGCAGAGGTTGTGAATCCTGTCGCCTATCCGTTCGAGGTTGATAGTCATGCGGTATATGGCCACCAGGCGTCGCACGTCTGAGGCTACCGGCTGGTACAGCACGATGGTGCTGGTAAATTGTTCACCTATGATAACCTCGAGGTTATCAATACGGTTCTCACCCTTCTCCATTTCCTCAATCAGGTCATTGAACGTCCGGTCATCTGTTGTGCCCATCAGCTTCTCCATAAGGTTCAGCTGCCGAAGCACCAGGGTGGCCATCTCGCCGAAGCTGGTCTTTATCTCATTCAGTGCCTGTTCTTTTTTCTCACTCATAATCAAGTGTTTTAGCAAATGTATAAAAAACGTCCCTAATCATCCGAATTTACCCGTCAGATATGCTTCTGTCCGTGGGTCTTTCGGGGTTGTGAAGAGAGTACCGGTGCGGCCCGACTCCACCAGCTCTCCAAGGTACATGAACATTGAGTCGTCTGATATACGGGCTGCCTGTGACATGTTGTGTGTCACCAGCACAAGGGTATACTTCTTTTTCAGTTCGCCGAGCAGGTCCTCGATCTTGGAGGTGGCAATCGGGTCAAGGGCTGAGGTGGGTTCGTCGAGGAGCAGCACCTCGGGGTTGAAGGCGATGGCCCTGGCCACGCACAGCCTCTGTTGCTGGCCGCCGGAGAGGAAGGTGCCTTTCCTGTAGAGCGACTCCTTCACCTCGTCCCAGAGGGTCACGTTACGAAGTGCGTTTTCAACTATCTCGTCGCGCTGACTCTTTTTAAGGCGTATATCATTGAGGCTGAATCCTGCCACAACGTTTTCATAGATTGTCATATTGGGGAACGGGTTGGGCCGCTGGAAGACCATTCCGACCTTGCGGCGAAGCTCAATCACTGACATGGAGAAGATACTCTTTCCGTCAAGAAGTATATCGCCTTTTGTCTCGATGTTGGGATAGAGCTCGTGCATCCGGTTCATGGCGCGGAGCAGGGTACTCTTTCCGCATCCCGAGGGACCCATGATGGCAGTAATGCTGTTTCGCTTCACAGAAGCGGTAACACCATTCACGGCATACTTTCCGGGTTCATAGGCTATTGACAGATCCCTTATTTCCAGTACATTATCGCTTTGCGGGTTGTTGTTCATCCGGTTCAGATATATTTATGTTTTGACGCCACGCTGCGGGCGAGGAGGTTCATTGAGAGCACGAATACCATCAGGAACAGCGAGGCGCTCCATACCAGGTTGACCATGTTGGGGTCATTGTAGAAATCCCAGATAAGCAGCGGCACCGCGCTGACAGGCCTGGTAACGTCAAGACTGATGGCGGGGCTGCCAAGGGCTGTCAGCATCAGCGGAGCGGTCTCTCCGAGTATCCTTGAGATTGCCAGCAGCACGCCGGTGGCCAGACCACTGAAACTGACCGGAATAAGTATCTTGTAGATCATCTTGTAGTAGGGAGTGCCCAGCGCAAATGCCGCCTCCCTGATGGAGAGGGGTATCATCCGCATTGTCTCTTCGGTGGAACGTATTATCAGCGGCAGCATCATTATTGCCAGCGAAACGCTGCCTGCCAGTGCAGAATAACCTTTGGTGATGTTCTTTACCACCCACAGGTAGGCAATTATGCCAAGGATGATTGAAGGTACACCCTGAAGTATCTCGGTGAGACTCCTGATGAACCGGGCATACCGCGTAGTGCCGTTTTCATATATATAAATGCCGGTCATCAGTCCCAGCGGGATGGCAAACAGAGATGCCAGGAGAACCATCAGCAGTGAGCCGGTCAGGCCGTTGGCTATACCCCCCGGGATGATCTCACCCGACGAGGCTGCCATCATTGCCTGAAAGGTATCAGGGGCAGGCTGTGTGAAGAAGGCGAGGTTTATCTGCCGGAATCCCTTGACAGCCAGGTTGCCCACTATCAGGAAGATGGGGATGACGGTTATGACCGAGCCGGCAATCACCAGGTACCTGAAGCGGCTGTTGGTACGGTTGCGCCTGTTAATATTGTCAGTCATTTCCGGGTACATAACTCTCATGCGAAGCGTTTAATAATCAGTTTGCCGAGGTAGTTTACCAAAGCTGTAATAAGGAAGAGCAGCAGACCAATTGCGATGAGCGCACTCATCTTCAGTCCTGATGCCTCGCCGAACTGGTTGGCAATCACTGAGGCCATTGTGTTTCCCGGTGCAAAGAGGCCTTTCGGAATGACGTTGGCATTCCCGATGAGCATTGTGACAGCCATCGTCTCTCCGAGAGCTCTTCCAAGGGCCAGAATGAAGCTGGCGATGATGCCGGAGCGGGCAGAGGGGATGACCACGCTGAAGATCACCTCGCGGCGCGTGGCCCCCAGCGAATAAGCTGCCTCCTTCAGCTCGGCAGGCACCATTGAGATTATCTCCGCGCTGAGCGAGGTGGCATACGGAACAATCATTATTGCCAGCACCAGCGATGCGGTGAAGACGCCGAAGCCCTGGTCTGTCAGCCCTGTAGCCACGAGCAGCGGGCGCAGTGCATAAAAACCCCAGAATCCGTATACGATAGAGGGAATCCCTGCCAGCAGGTCAACCAGGCTGCGAAGAATCCCCGCGGTACGGGTGCCCCTGTAGTACTCGGCAATGAAGAGTGATGTGGAGAAGGCCATCGGGATGCAGATGATCAGGGCAAGGATGGAGGTTATGACCGTTCCTGCAATGAATGACATCGCACCGTACTGCTCGCTGCCCGCAGTGGGGTTCCAGGAGGAGGAGGTGATGAACCGCAGCCCGAATTCCCTGAATGCCGGGACAGCGCCTCCGAAAAGTGAGACCACTATCCCGGCACTGAGAAGAAGTATTGTCAGTGACGAGATGAAAAGCAGCGCCTTTGTGACCCTGTCTCCTGACATTCCTGGTTACTTCAGAAGTGTTTCGCCCTGGTAAGTTATCCCCTTGAGCAACTCAGCAGCCTGTGTGGCAGCGTTCTGTGGCAGCGCAGCATAATGTACGCTTGTGGCAATCGCCTGTGCTTCCTTCCCGGTGAGCCATCTGACCGTATTGACGGTCGCCGCGGCAGCCTCACGGGTGTGGTTGGCATATGCAAGGTCCCTGTAAAGGATGATCCATGTGAAACTGGTGATGGGATATGCGGCAGGATTGGATGAGTTGGTTATCATCACCCTTGTATCGGCAGGCATCTCTGCGGCAGCGGCTGCAGAAAAGGATTCAAGCGCCGGTTCAATGAAGTTGCCCGCACTGTTCATCACCTTCGCCATTGGAATCTTCTGGGCAAAAGCATATTCATAACCGATGTAACCTATTGAACCCTCACTCTGGCTTATGGTTCCTGCCACACCCGGATTGCCTTTGGCGCCGATGCCTGCAGGCCAGTTGAGAGCCTTGCCTGTTCCGAGCTGTGCATTCCAGACCGGACTGACCTTTGACATGTAGTCACTGAAGATGTATGTTGTACCGCTGCCGTCAGAACGGTAAACGACGGTGATCTTCATGTCAGGCAGCACAAGGCCGGGATTCGCTGCCAGGATTTTCGGATCATTCCACTTCTGGATGTTTCCGAGGAAGATCCCCTCGAGGAGTGCTGGAGTTAGTCTGAGGTCGGTAACACCCGGAAGGTTATAGGCTATCACAACTGCACCGATACATGTAGGGATGTGAACCACCTCGCCCGGCATCTCTGCCAGTTCAGCATCGGAAAGGTATGCGTCAGTGGCAGCGAAGTCGACTACCTGGTCACGGAGACTCTTTATGCCTCCGCCTGAGCCGATACCACCGTAGTTGATGAGCGGACCGCCTGCCTCGTTGAATTTCTTGAAGGCGAGGTTGTAGAACGGCTGAGGGAATGTGGCTCCGGCAGCGGAAAGGGTGACCTGTTTCTGTTTACCGGCAGTTGAACCGCCGCCACCGCATGATACAAGTATCATCGCTACCGCGGCAACAAGGATAATGATTCTGTTTTTCATTTCTTTTTGTATTGTTGTGAAGTTAATGTTTTTAAGTCACTTCAATACCGTATATTCACCCTTTCCGCTGTCGTCACATTCAGAACTTTGCTTCTATGTTCAGGCCAATTGTACTTATATTGGCGGACGTTTCAGCAGAGGGCATATAAATATTGAAGTTGGGTGAGATCCTTACATTTTTGACAGGAGAGAAATCTATGCCTGCAAAAATGTACGAACCGTCTTTGCTCAGATTCCACGGATCCTGGGCGCCTTCCATGGTGACTGAAGAAATGTGGTCATACCTTGCAAAAAGCCTGACCCTGTCTGCCACTGGTACCCTGGTAAAGAGACTTATGCCTGAGTAGTTGCGTCCTTCGGTAAAGGAGGAATTGTCCTGCCTGAAATACTCTGCTCCTGCATTGAATTTAGGACCCAGCCAGGCAGCCGTGATGCTTGCCGTGCGTTGCATGTTTCCTGAGGGGCCCATCATGTCATAATAACCCCTCAGGAGGAGGTTCTCGGCAGGGGTGAGGGTGAAACCTGCCGCAAGCCTGTAAGTTCCGTTGGGCGCGATGTCCTTGAACCCGCGGCCGTTTGTCACCGATAGGTCAATATCAAGAAGTTTTCCTGCCTGCACCACTGTCATTACACCCAGGTCAGCCGCCTGGATCATGCCTGAGTAATCAATAGGAGGTTTGGTCACATACCTGTATCCCCAGATCTTTTCCATCATGGAGATCTGCTCTGTGCCTATCAGACCGCCGCGAAAGAGGATTTTCCCGTTGTCATACTGCAGGTAGGCGTTTCGCAGGTAACCGGAATAAATGGTCTTGCCGTTTATTACCTCTGTTGTTCCGTCATACATGATGCGGCTGGAGATCTCCTTCGAGAAGCTGAAATCATAGCCGAAATAGGAACGGGTCACTTCAAATGCGGAGCTGTTTGTGCCGTCAGTGAAGCTGGTGTGGTAATTGGCAAACAGAAGGCCGAAAAACTTGCCCGAAGGCTTGAAATCAGCGCTCTCCTGTGCCAGCACAGGTGCTGCCGTAAGCATCAGGATGCTTATTGCGACAGGTAAAAACTTCATTTTCATCAAATTAATTAATTGAAGGTTTGACAATACAAAAATCTTTTGCTTTTGTTACATTCAGATTACACAAATGTGACAAAGTTGTTACAAACATAACATTATGCATAGTTGAGGATGTGAGTAAAAAGACTGAAAATCCGGTCAGTGTAAATCATTAACTTTACGGTATGATAATTGCTTTTACCGGAATATTATGAGACAGACAATTATTGCTTTAATATTTGCGGCACTCTTCCAGGGTGCTGCAGGGCAGAGCACAGAGAGGCCCAACTACGGGCTCAAATCACCTTTAACGGCTGAGATCGTCCGCGTTGATTTCAACAGTGACGCCACAATCGTATGGATGACTGTAATGAGCGACATCAACAACGCATGGTTCTGCATTGACCGGAACACTTTCCTGGTAAAGTCTGACGGAACGAGGCTGAAGCTTACCGGGTTGAAGGGACTCCCGTATTGTCCGGCCACATACAAGTTCAAAAAACCGGGCGAAAAGACATCATTTTCGCTCACATTCCCGGCAACCGGGATGCTCCCCTGGTTTTCAATCGTGGAGGAGTGCGTCGGAGGATGCCTGTCATTCAGGGGTATTGTCACTGACCCGGTGCTCAACGCGCGGCTCAATGAAGCTTATTCCCTGGCCGGTACCGGCGAAAACATGGCAGCCTACCGCATTTATGAAGCGATCATCAACGATACTGACAGCCTGAACCTTGGAATTGAGGGGTCAGTGTATTCCGCACTGATAATGCTTGACCGGGGTATGGGCCGTAATGAAGCCGCCAGGAGATGGTACAACAGGATGATGACATCTGACACCCCGGACCTGAAACTTTATCTTGATAACCTGAAACGTCAGGGTGCAGAATACTGACAGTTTTTTCCGGATAATGAATAAAAAAAGAGCCCCGAAGGACTCTTTCTTTTTTTTATGGTAATTCAGTTCTAGAAATGGAAGTCGAGTCCGATGGCTGCAACCCAGGTTCTGTTGTTGTATGTGTTGATGGCAGGAGCCTGGACCAGTATGGGTGTGGTGGTAATCACATGTGTATAGGTCTCACTTGCTTCCTGATAAATAGTATATGAACCGCCAAGGTTGATGTCTATCATATCATTGACCTTGAAACCGAAACCACCGCCAAAGGTGTTTGTATTAAGACTGTACTTCAGGTCACCCTGGAAGTTGTCATTTACACCGGTCATGGTTGTCAGCCAGCCTGCACTTGCACAGAGTCTGTCCGTAATTCCAACCTGTATGCCAAGACCGGCTTCGATGAAGTTCTTGTTAATCATCTCAATATTCACATCCGGCATACCGTCATAATCAACCTTCTTGTCGAAATAATAGTTGAGGCTGCCTGAGATCAGGAATCTTTCAGACGGTTTCACGTCTACGCCCACTGACAGCATTGCAGGCATGTCCTTGGTAGCTACAGAGTCCTGGATGAAGAGTCCTGCAGTCTTGTTGTCATTAACTGTGGTTTTGAGATCAAGCTTCGTTTTGAATTCGTACTTGACTGCGATATTCAGCAGGTCACCCACCGGGGAGAAGTTGGCTGACAGGATTGGGGTAAAGCCTGTTCCCTTCATAACTGCATCGGCATAGGTATTGGAGGTCTGTGCAGCCCTTGCCGGCTGTCCGATAGTCGTAAAGAATGCCGGTGCCGAGATCATTGCGCCTGTGGGGTTGACAAGCGGATGTACGGGGTTGATCATTATGTTTACGATTGAACCTTCGTACTTGTCATTGGCAAAAACAACCCTGAGGCCGGCGGCAACTGATAACATGTCATTGATCTCGTAGGAAAGGTTAGCCTGGGGTCCCATATAGATTGATGAGCCTTTAAATGACAACGTATCAACCGAATAATTGGTTGTGACGAGACCGGCACCCGTAAGAAGGGGTTTCAGGTCTGCTATCCTCATTTCAAACATGGCAAGGCCATTTTCATAGTTGGCACCGCCGCCGCCACCAACCGGGTTAAAGCCCAGTGAAAGCGCAAGCTTGCCAGTTTTGTAGGCGGCATAGATTCCAGGAAAGAAGGGGGCACTTACCTTTCCTACATATTCCTTCGGGTTGCCGTTGAGATAAATGTAGTTGGTGGTAATTGTCTTCGTCTGGCCAATGGTCTGGTTGTTCAGTGAAAGATGAAAACCGTCTGACAGCTTGGTAAGACCTGCCGGGTTGTAGTAAACCGCGTCAATGCCTGTTGAGGCATTACGGCTCTGCAGCCTGGTGTACAGGGCACTCTGGTTGGTGTTTGTAACAAGGCCGCCTGCGAAGAGTGAGCCCGTGACAACGAGTGCGGAGATAACTGAAATGATCCTTTTCATTGATTTCTTTTTTAATTACACATTTTGAGTTTTACTGTGCAGTATTTGTGAAAGCGGCGTAAAAGTATGAAAAAAAATGAAATATGAAAATTTCATGCTGTTATTATGGCAATACCGGGGCACGAAGGTCTGCGCGGTACAGTTATTTTTTGCCGTTGAAGTTGCTCCAGACCTCCTGTGCTATTCTTTTGTTTTCAATGATTTCCCTTGCGATTTCAAGGTTATGGGTTGCCTTTTCTGCCAGAGAGGGCGATGCTGACTGTGACAGTTCGGTCAGCGGACCGACAGCCTCTTCGGGTTTGCCCCCGACAATAAGCAGGTTGAGTCTGGTCAGTTCACCGCCGCTGTAAAGATTTCCAGTATACTGCTCCGTGAATGGGAAATACCTCCCTATGCAGTCACGTGCCGCCGCCTGCGTCAGGAGCCTGATCCTCTCTTTCTGGTTGCCGACATTCGGTCCGCCGAACATTCCGAAAATGGTGTATTTTGATTTGACATAAGTATTCTTCTCACCGGCACATCTGTCAATGATCTCTCCATCAGATGAATATAGGGTCATATAAGTATTTGAGAAAAGGTAGAAGTCTTTGGCCAGCATAGAGCCCCCTTCATCATTTTCGGAAAGATACATATCCCAGTCTACCCGGAGATTGATTGAATCAAGTGCCACAAGGAGGTTTGCCCCGTATTTGCTGCAGATGGTTCTGACGGTGTCTGTGAAGGCAGTATCCTGCATTGACATTACAGTATATCCTTCCCTCAGGGTATCCGCTATCATTAAGACCGCACTTGAGTCTTTATGCACCATTTCTGAAAGGCCCATGACATAACCCTTCACTGCAGCAGCATAGCTGCCTTCATACCTGTCCCTGATAGATTCGGGCGCCATGTAATCATAAAAGTTTATGAACAGGAACCTGTTGCTGTCTGCCGGGAGGACGGCCTCGGGAGGCAGAGTCCTCTCCATCTGTACCAGTGTTGTGCATGAGTAGGCCAGGGCCAGTGTCAGGGCCAGGGCGAACGGAAAAGAGATCTTTTTAGTCCATGCGGATGCTGCGCCCCTTGCAGGCGGTCTTCCCCATCCGGGCCTGGGTGGCACAGGTATAGTAGCGGTA
>DAIDJT010000059.1 GCA_027451265.1 Bacteroidales bacterium
ACGATGCTTACGTGAATGCCAATCGACAAAACGGCGTTGATCATATCGTCGGTAAGGCGCGCGAGGTCAAGCTGGAGCGTGCTGAAAGCCAACAGAATTATTCAGGCCGATTGTCGGCATATAAAAGCACATTGCAAGCAGCAGAAGCCAGAAGAACGGTATTGGCGCTTCAATCAGAGGCAGAAAGCACATTGTTGCCCCGAACATCAGGTGAAGTATCGCGTAGACGTAATTTGCCTTCCATTTATCAGCAAGAATCCCGAACAATGTGGGCATTATAATTGAAGCGAAGCCCATAGTCGAGAAGACCAGGCCAAACTGAGCTCCGTTCCATTGTTTCTCCACGAAACCGTAATGACCCAGTGTCATCATCCATGCCCCCCACATAAAGAACTGAAGGAAGTTCATAACTATAAGCCGGTGCTTGAGTCCCATAGCCTTTTCTTATTAGGTAATGATAATCTGCGAATATAGCAAGCTATTGAATACAGCGTCGGGGGGATGATTAATTGTTGAAAAAATGATTACCCGCACCTGTCAGATCGTTCCGAAGAGCCTGTCGCCGGCATCTCCGAGTCCGGGAACGATGTACCCGTTTTCATTTAGATGACTGTCAAGTGCTGCCAGGTATATGTCAACATCAGGATGATCACGTTCAACCCTGGCCACACCCTCCGGGACGCCGACAATGCAGACGAGCCTGATTGTCACCGCACCTCTATTCTTAACAGCTTCTATCGCAGCGCTTGCACTGCCACCGGTTGCAAGCATGGGGTCAAGAACCATAACCACCGCTTCAGAAATGTCAGCAGGGAACTTGGCATAGTATTCAGTAGGAGCAAGGGTTTCATGATCACGTACAAGACCTATATGACCCACCCTGGCTGTTGTAATGAGAGCTGTAATTCCGTCAACCATCCCAAGTCCGGCGCGCAGCACCGGCACCAGTATTATCTCTCTCGAAAGCTCAGCCGTGATGCATGACGAAAGAGGTGTGTCAATAACTACTTCCCTGACAGGAAGATCCCTGGTGATCTCATAGGCCATCAGACCTGCTATCTCGCTGATATTCTGTCTGAAATCACGGGTACCCGTTTCCTTCCTCCTGATGAGCGACAGCTTGTGGGTGATCAGCGGATGGTTTATAAGCTTCAGCATACCTGCAGCGGCTACTCGTTTGGATAACCTACAGGGTTGTTGAGCATGGGATACTGCGTCTCTGTCAGGGAGAGCAGCTTCTTCAGTCCCTCGGTGTCCATTGATGCGCGGGGACGTGTAACCAGCCCTGTACCTGCACAGAAGAGACTCACGTTTTGTGAAACTATTCCTGCATCCATTGCTGCCCAGCTGAGTTTCCTGGTATTGTCATCACCCCTGAAACGGGATATGTCTGATACAAGGACCAGCATCACAGGTGCATTGGCAAACGTGGTCTGCCTGTCAGAAACCATCTTCCTGTTGTCACCGGCAGCAATCCCTTTAAGCGAGTGGGCCTTGTGATCATAAAGATAGGCCCCTGATCTCAGCAGTACATAAATGTCAACATCCTGTGCATTTACTGCAGTGGGAGCTGTCCGCTTTCCGCTTTCGGGCCTGTTGATGCCGTTTGATGCCCAGAGCAGATCTGACAGATCCTGCAGTGAGAGCTCCCTTGAACTGAAAGAGGTGGCTGAAGCCCTCTTCTCAAATGCCTTCATAATTGTAAGACCTCTCTCCATGTCAGGGGTATTCAGCTTAATGTCCTGCACCGGCTGTCCTGCCAGGAAACCCGTTATCAGCGTCAACATTGCAAACAGTGTTATGCCTTTCATACTGCCTTTTGATTTGAATGGAGTCTATTTTATAAACTTGTAGGTAAAGCCCACGCCAATGACTTCCTTGAACTGAGCGCGTTTGCCAAGCACAGGCTCACCCTCGTTGCCCTCGTCAATCTTTATGAGAATGTCATCATCATAAAGGAGGTGTGTGTTCACTGTCGCAGAAATGAATTTATTGACCTTGAGTACCAGCAGGTTCTCCCAGCTTATGTCAATATTCTGGGGATTCTTCAGGTAATTGGTGAAGAGGTCAAGCTTTGTAAGGAAATTGACGTTCTTGATAATCTCATCCTTTTTGTAGGAAATGTTGGCATATGCACCAAGCTCCGGCCTGAACTTCTTCCCCGGCTCAACGCCGAATGCCCCGGCGGCAGACAGCACATCATCGATAACTATCGTATTCTTTGATGTCAGCGGCGAAAGGAACATTGAAAAATTCGGGTTGGGTTTATAATCCATACCCAGAGAGAAAAGAAGGTATGCAGGCGAAAGCAGGTCAGAAATCTTGTTCTCGGTATCGGGATAGTTGAATCCCTTGTCCATCTGCGTTTTGAAACTCATCAGTCCTGAATAAAACCATTTATCAGTTGCCTTGTGACCGTACTTCGACTGGAAGTCGATTCGGTCATCGGTCTTGACCCACCCAAGGTCATTGCCTTTCTGTTTCATTTTCCCGTAACCGATGATAAGGGCATTATCCCAGGCCGATTTTCCCATCTTGTAGTTTGCGGCAAGGTTTACAAGCCCGTTGAGTGCAACCGAGTTCTGACCGCCGGCGGCCCAGCTTGTGAATGAGGCCTGTGACATGTTCAGGGAGAATACTCCGCTCCTGGTCCAGCCCTGCGTTGTGTCAGCAGCCTGGCTGAAACCAGTCTGGTTAACATTTAGAAGTATAACAGCAAGCGACATTAAGATGATTGATTTTTTCATTTCTGACAGATTTGGTTTGCAAATATTACGATGGTTGGGCAAAGTTGCCTCTCCCGGTTCTAACAGTAATAAATGTATTCTATTGCTGATCAAGTGTTCCGAACACGTCCCTGAGCAGGGGTGTGACCCTGGCCGAGACCTCTTTTCTGATCTTCAGTTCCTCGCCCTCAAGTTTAAGGAATACCCCGTCAAGGGCCTTCCTGGTAAGAAAATCATCAATGTCGGTGTTCACCGGCTTGAATCCTGCCAGTTTCCCGGCCACACTGTTGGCAACCTGGTTCCACTTTCCTGTCAGGGTGTTCCATGACTCCCGGGCTGATACTCCTGCCACGATTTCCTTACCGGTGGAAGCGCTGATCTCAGGCCTGAAGAGTTCATACAGTCCGTTCCAGGTTGTGTTCCTCAGGTAAACGGTGGCTGCATTGTCGGCTCCGTGAAGGATGTTGTAACCGTCGGTTATGGTCATCTGCGTCACCGAGTTCACAAAGATGGGAACCACCTCGCGGGCTGCATCCTCGGCAGCCCTGTTTATGCTCAGCAGCAGGTTGTCAATAAGCTGTTGCCCTCCGGGTATCCTGCTGATATTGTCAACTATCACCTTTGCCTCATCGGGAAGTGGTATCCTGACTGCCGGATCACCCCAGTAGCCGTCCTGTGATGCCAGTTTCCCGGCCGCATTCCGTGCACCAACGTTAAGAGCCTCCTTCAATCCTGCAATAATATCAGTTTCAGTAAGCTGCTTGACTGCAGAGACCGTCTTAAGTGTATTGAGCAATTCAGCACACCCGGTAAGTAAAAGAAGCAACAGTGCCAGTGCTGTGATTCTGGTTCTTGTCATTAAAGTCCCGAATTTAGTTTGTTTCAGATAGCCTGATATGGAATCGGTGTCTGGTTCTCCTGTTCCGAACCCTTAATGTCCAGGATCTCAATAACCACATACTTGCTCATGCCACGCCATGGAAGCGGCGCTATGTACTCCTTGTACCTGAGTTCCACAAACTTGCCGCTGGCCCTCTCAAGCACGGTGGCAAGACTGTCATTGGTTATGCTGAACTCGAACTCGTTGCTCTGGATGGCTCCCGGTGCAGGCGTCTTGAAGCCTGTCTGGATGAGTTTTCCTTCCCATGTCTTGAAGACATAACCCTTTTTTACCAGGTAATTCAGGTCACCGGCCTTAACGCCCTCGCCAAAGACGAAGTAATGCCGCCACCAGAAAATCACTGCGGCGGCAATCAGGAGCACAAATATCCCTATTGTTACAAATTTTTTCATGTTCTATTGTATAAATTAACAGTTATGGCCGGAAGGAAACCAGCCGGCAACCCTATCAGGCAACGGGCTGCTGGCAAATCAACAGCCCATCACCGTAACCTTGCCTTAACCTGATTCGCAACTCGCAACTCGCAATTGGCGAATCGCAATTCGCAATTCGCAACTCGCAACTCGCAATTCGCAACTCCTCAGCCCTTCTTCTCGTCGTCGTCCTTGTCCTTCAGACGTTCCTTGACCTCGGCAAAAGTAGCCTTCATGGTGTCCCATATTGAATCAGCTCCGTCCTTGACGGCATCCCATGCTTCCGCGCTTGATTCCTTCAGGTCTTTCAGCTTTGATTTGCCCTCGTCCATCTTATGCTCCAGCTTGTCTATATTATCCTGGTATTTCAGTTTTGTTTCGGCTGTGGCATTCTTTGCCTTTTCTTTCAGCCTGTCAATATCTGCCCTCCACTCATCAAGCTGTTCCTGGATTTTCTGCTGGTAGGTCTCTTTTTGTTCCGTGTTTTCCATAGTTGATTTGATTTTTGGTTATTGTGGTAAAACTGTCTGGCTGTTGTTCAGTAAAGTTTGACGTTATTCAGCTTGTCTATGAAACTCTGGACAACTGCCTGCTGGGCGTCTATCTTTGTTTTCATGACAGACTGTTCGTTTTCGTTCCTGGGGATCGCCCTGTCGGCCTGGTCAATGTCCGATCTGGCCTTGCTGATCCGGTTCTCTCCCTGGCTGATCTCCTTCTGAAGCTTTTTGCGTCTCTTCTCGAGCTCGGTGATCTGTGATGCCATGGCGTCCCTGCCTGCTCCAACAGGCATTGCCATCATCTCATTGTTCTTTGTTATGATCTCATTTGACAGGAGGTTGAGTTCATTATGTTTGACCAGCAGCTTCTCCTGTTCGTCATTGACGGTATTCCTCTTGTTCTTTGCTGTCCTTTGTGAACGTGCCTTGCTGTTTTCAAGGCCTCCAAGATCCTTGTTGAGATCCCTCAGGATCTTTTCTTCTGCAGCAAGCTGCTCTTTGATGACGTCCATGTACTCCTTCTTGGCGAATTCCTTCAGGTAATTCTTTGCTGATGTCAGCTGAATATCACCTGTGGCTGATTCAACATACTGATCCTTCTTCAGTTCTATGCAGACCATCAGCCTGGTCAGGGTATCCTCATTCATGAGCCGGCTGTAAATGTTCACCGGGGCAGGTGAAACCTCCTTGACTATTGCCCCGAAGATTGTCATCTCACCGTTTTCAGTCTGCACCTTTGACTTGGTACCGTTTTCCTGCGTTTTTACCCAGTCCTTGAGTATCTTGTCATAGTTGGCTTCGGGGATGGTAACATTGAACCCCGGATAAAGATAGTTGCCGAACTGAACACTGTCCTCAAGCACTTTGATCGGCTTCTGCCCGAACAGTGCCGACCCTGCAACCAGCAGGGCCAGGCATAAAATGAGGTTAGATCGTTTCATCTGGAATTAGTTTAGATCAATAATCAAAGATATGCTCTTTTAAGGAAAATCTACAATTTCCGGCGTAAAATTCATTCGCCGGCTGCCTCATCAGGCAGGTGACCGTCAAGGGCCAGTATTGTTGCCCTTTCGCCTTCCCTGATGATCTCAGCAGCCTTGTAGAAATCATAGGTTCCAAAAGATTCCTTAGGTATGCGTACCATGATGTCAACACGACTATCCATCAGCGTCAGGGATGCAATCTGGTTAAGCATTATGCTAATGCTGCGGTTGTTAAGGTTGAATATCCCGATGTCGTCTTTCCTGTGTTTTGGAATATGCTTCCCGGCACGGGTGTTAATGTTCCTGATCATTTTAAGGTACCCTTTCCTGACGGGCTCCTCCTCCCGGGGCTCGATCCTGACGTGAGGTATGTCAGCATTTACGTTGACCACGGCAAGCAGGTCGCCTTCGTTTCTCCTTACCCTGTTTATGGGTATGGGATTGACAAGTCCGCCATCAACATAGTAATCGCCTGCCAGCAGGAAGGGCTGAAAGAATGTCGGAATGGATATAGATGCCCTTATTGCATTGAAAAGGCTTCCCGAGGTGAAGACTCTTTCGCGCCCGCGGATAATATCCGTGGCAACAGCGCAGTAGGGTATCGGCAGGTCCTCGATGTTGCGATCATGGACTATCTCCTTCATCCTGACGATGATCTTATCTCCTTTTACAAGTCCCTTTTTGCTCAGGCTTATATCAGTTAGTTTCAGCACCTCCATTACATCAAGTGAACTGACCCACTCCTCAAACTCCTTAAGCCTGCCGGAGGCATAAATGCCTCCCACAAGGGCGCCCATTGATGTCCCTGCCACCGAGGTGATGTTGTAGCCTCTGTTCTCCAGCACCTTTATGGCGCCTATGTGTGCGAACCCCCGGGCTCCGCCGCTGGAGAGAACCAATGCCACATTTTTCCCCATAATAAACTTCTGTGCAGTTGTAATTACCTGATAACGTTATTTTGTCACTGTCTCAGTCTTCACTGTTTTTACCTGCCGCCCTGCAGCTGTTCAGCCATTCCTGAGAAAAACCTGAGATTCCCGGCAGGAGTACCCGGCGTTACCTCGCAGCCTGCCGACAGTATCGCACGGCCGCCGGACTCTCTGAAGAAGGCATGACTGCAGCGGCTGATAAGCTCCCTGTCACCATCCTGCAGAACGGAAACCGGGTCACACTTGCCTGAAAAAACCTGGTGCCGTCCCAGCAGGTTTAATACATCAGTCACCGGACCTGTGCGGTGATCTATATCTATAATGTCAGCACCGGTGCTTATCACCCGTGGAAGTATTGCGGAGATATTGCCGCAGATATGGATCTTGGCCAGTGCACCCAGAGAGTGAATATGGTCAACAAGCGCTTTTTCACGCTCAACACAAAACTCTTCGTACAAATCAGGAGAGATGAGCGAGCAGACCGAATCACCTATCCCTATACAGTGGGCTCCTGCCTTTACCTGCGGAGTGATAAAGGCAATGGCGCTCGCAGTGATGATATCCAGCGCCCGGTGAACCTTGTCAGGGTATTCGTAAAGGTCAGTCATGGCCATATTGATGTCCCTGATATCACACCAGGCGGCAAGGGGGCCTTCCACCCACCCGCAGATAAAAAGGGTGCCGGCCGTATCCCTCCGGTAAATTTCAATCTCCTCAACGCGTGCCATCATCCTTCGGTGGTCACCCGGATGAATTACCGACATCCGGTCAACATCGGCAATCTCCTCTATGGCATGACGCTCCACCTTCGGAAGATCATCCTCAGGGTAGGAGAGAACTGTCCCGAAAGCTTCAGCTTCCGCCCACGGGTCTGACATGGTGTTGACCCAGTCAGAACCGAAATCTCCGGCACACCTGATGTTGGCCATGCACTTTTGGACAGGACTCAGACAGAAGTCCCTGTACCTTACCCCTGCATGATGTGCAGCAAAACGCATCAGTATGGGATGAAAAGGCACCCGGTCAACGGAAGTGCCCTCAATGAACCCGAGAGTCCTTTCGAGCGGTTTCATCAGGGTTGTGTATTATACCCCTGCAACCCTGCGCTTGTACTCGGCAAGGGCCTCGTCAAGCCGCTCCCTGGCAGTGGTATCACCCGGCACATTGTGACTAGGGTGGATATAGAGCTTCACTCCCCTTTCAGCCAGTATCTCGGCAACAGTGGTGACAGTCATCCATACGCAGGTTACAAAGGCCATCGTGGAGACCGGACCAATCTTGTCATAATGGTTCTTCAGCCTGACAGACGCATCCTCCAGCGGGGCACAGGTGTCAACCACAATGTCAGCTATGTCAAAAATGGTCTTTCCCGAGGTATGCCTCGTTTTTTTGCCCTTCGCGGCAGCGGCAGAGCCAAAGACAACTACCTTCATGCCCCTCTTCTTTGATTCAAGTGCAATGTCGATATTTACATTGTTGATCCCCGAATGGGAAAAGAGCCACATGGTATCACGCTGATCAAAGGTGTAACCCTTCATTATCTCAACCCCGTAACCCTCAACTCTCTCGAGGAAGACGAACTGGTGAACGCCCATTTCGCCGGTGATGTGAGTGAAGAAACTGAGCGGTATCTCGATAATCGGGTGAAAACCGACAAAGCCGCCTATCCTTGGGTACATCTCTTCAATGGGAAGTGTGGCATGACCGCACCCGAAGGTGTGCACCCACCTTCCGCATTCGATTGTGTCTGCCATCACTCCGGCAGCTTTCCGTATGTTCTCGGTCTGTGTCTTCTCGATGCGATCCATCACATCCCTGGCATTGTTAAGCCATTCAAGTGCAAGCATATCAGTAGGTATTAATCGTGGTTTATTTGTTAAGTTTAAGCCTCCCAAAGATAACCGTTGCCATGATAACAAGAATGGCTAGCTCGGCAAATGTGAAGGTGGTCAGATGATTTATCCCGGCATTCTCGGCCACAACACCCATTGTGTAGTTGACCAGCATGTTGCCAAGCAACCCAATCACAAGCACAAAGCTGAAGGCGGTGCCAGACAGGTCGGGGTACCTGTTTCCGACAATGCCCAGCATGGTGGGGAACCCGGCTGCCAGTCCTGCTCCCATCAGAAACAGTCCGGCTGCGGCTGGCAACACCGTGTGGCTGAGGCTGAAGAGGAGCAAGGCTGCAAAGGTTATGGCGAAAGACATATATAACAGTTGTCTCTCAGGCATTTTCCTGAGTACCGACCCTATCAGGAGCCTCATTGCCGTCATTCCTGCCACATAGGCAGAAAGCCCCATGAGTGCAGCCTGCTGTGGCGCTGCAGTGGTCTCCATGAGGTAAGTTGTTGTCCAGTTGTTGATAAGTCCTTCGAAGGAGCTCTGGAAGAAGAGAAAGAAGGCTATCAGCAGCAGTGTGACATCACTGAAGAGAGAACCAACCTGTTTCATGGAGATTCCTTCAGCCTGTTTTGCTGCGGGGAACTTCACAATGGCGAAGAGGACTGCTGCGGCAAGTGCGAGCACCCCGGTTCCTGTCACTATCGTCTCAAAATCGACGCTCTTCCTCAACAGGCTGAGAAGAAGTGGCATGCCCAGGGCTCCTATCCCGAAGAATACCCCGAGAATGCTCAGGTCGGCTCCCTTGCCGCTGGTGCTTATGTCAGCCACAACGGCATTGGTGGCGCCGTTGATGGCGCCTCCTCCCAGGCCGAAGAGAAAGACTGACAGGGTAAGAATCCACCGGGTCTGGGTGAAGGCAAGCCCTTCAAAACCGGCAAACATCAGCAATGCTGAAACGGTTAGAAGAGTTCCGTACCCGTACCGGTCACACACCGGACCGAAAAGGAGGGAACCAAGGATGATCCCAACCGGAAGTATTGAGAAAAGTGCTCCGGCTTCCATGGCATCGAGTGAGTGCTTGACTCTGAGGTCGGGCAGTACGGATCCAAGCATGATGAGTCCTATCCCGAAAAGCAGCATACCGAGGCATGCCGACCAGAATACAAATTGTCTGTTGTAGGTCCGTTCCATTGTCAATGTTTTGTCTGGCTTATCTGTTTCAAAGCAAGGAAACCTGCCCCGTACACACCGGCATCGCCGTCAAGGGCAGAGGGTTCAAAGCTTACCTGTTTTAGGCTGATCGGCTGCGCCCATTTCTCCGCCTCCTGCCGGATGGCAGGTATCAGCCCAACGGCAGGTCCGAAGACACCCCCGCCAAAGATGATCTTTTCAGGATTGAAGAGGCTGACCAGGTTGGCGGCAGCCATGCCCCAGTACTCCACGGCCAGGTCAATGATAGAGGCAGCTGCAATGTCTCCTGTCTCCCTTGCGGCGAATACTTCCTGCGAGGTGACCTTCTTCCCTGATGCTTTTCTGAGCTCACCCTGGTACTTGTCGTGTCTCTTCAGATACTCTGCTGCCTGCCGGGCAATTCCCTCACCTGAGGCGAAATACTCGAAATTGCCGCAGATAGTGTATTTGCTTCTGAACGGCCTTGACAGACCCATCCAGCCAATGGCTCCCGCAATATCATGTGCTCCGTGCAGCAGTTCCCCGTTGACAATGATGCCGGCGCCTATGCCCGTTCCCACAGCAAGATAAATTGCATCGTGGCAGCCACGGGCGTTGCCCTTCCATATCTCACCCGAGATATAGCATGACCTGTCACTCTCTATTACAAGCGGTATCTGCCCAGTCACTGTTGTTACTTCCTTCAGAAGCGGGTAATCATCCCACCCGGGGATGTTGGGAGCCCATACCGTGCCCCGGTCACGCCTGCTGATTCCCGGCACGGAGATACCTGTTGCCTCCACCGGATCGCCATCGTTTTCGGCTGCGGATACCTTGAGTGCCGTAGTGACGGCAATAAGCTTTCCTACATCAGCTCCCCGGCGGCTGTCAAGTGCCACCACTTCCTTCGCCTTCATATTGCCTTCGCGATCAAAGAGCGCAAAGGCAACCTTCGTTCCTCCAAGGTCTATGCCCAGCAATGCCATGATATTAATTTTTTAATTCTGTGATTCCGTCAATACATACTCCCTTCAGCCCCATATCATCATTAATGATGACCAGGTCAGCCCTGGTTCCCGGTGCAATGGTGCCCCTGTCAGTGGCCCTGACAAGGCGGGCAGGGTACAGTGTTGCCATCCTTATGGCCTCAAATTTCTCAATTCCTGCATGACAGATGCTGTTCCTGACTGCATCAAGCATCGTCAGTTTCGCCCCCGAGAGGGTGCCGTCAGGCAGAGTAAACCTGTCATTACCTTTTACATGTCTGTAGGCTCCCCGGTCATTTTCCTCCACAGCATCGG
>DAIDJT010000060.1 GCA_027451265.1 Bacteroidales bacterium
GATTTATCAAGGCCTGGAGCCAGGCTTACAAGGATCTTAAGATACAGAGGACATATTACCTCTTCGGGAACTATGATTTTGAACCTGACAACAAGACTCTCATTCAACCCTCCCTGCTGGTAAAGATGTCTGAGCAGCTCAGGCCGCAGGCTGATATAGGCGTCACTTATTCATATGACAACAAGATATGGATAGGCGGGACATTCAGGACCGGCAGCGCCATAATAGCCAACGTGGGAGTAAGGAGAGACCGTCTGTTTTTCGGGTACTCCTTTGACTTTACTCTGAACTCAATTCAGATGTCGACGTACGGATCTCATGAATTCATTGTAGCAGCGAGGTTCGGGGATACACCCAGGAAATACCGCTGGCTTGACAGGTACTAGCAATCGGATGTATTGCCAAAAGTCCCGAAAATCCGATGTCAGGCTTTCGGATTCCAGGTACCGGAAGGACTTTTTGAAAGCACGTACACAAGAGAACTTGCCTTTTCCGTTCTGAAAAGGCTGCGGCATGCCAGGAATGCGCCTGTCAGCAGGCCTCTTATCAACGTCAGTGAGCTTCCCTGGTTCCGGTAACTCAGTATTGAAATATAGAACAGGTCAAGAGGCAGAGGAACCACCTGCTCACAGGCAAATCCGTTTCGCCCTGCAAAATGCCTGAGAGCTTCAGGTGTAAAATGCCACAGGTGCCTTGGCACGTCAAGAGCTGCCCACCGCTTGCCGAACCATTCAGAGTCCGCCGAGGTAAAGTTTGGAAGTGCAATGATGCATTTGCCGTTACCAGAAAGGATTCTTCCTGTCTCCGTCATCCATTCCGAAGGATTATAAAGATGTTCAAGCACGTGCCAGAACGTAATGCAATCAGCTGATCCGGAAGGCAGGTTCTTAATCCCCTCAGGGGGAATGGCCTTCAGGCCGAACTGGTTTTCTGAATATTTGCGGGCAGCTTCACTGATCTCTATTGCGGTTACCTGCCATCCTTTCTGTTTCAAGAATGCTGCAAAATACCCGGTCCCGCTTCCGATGTCAACCAGTGCACCGGTACTTTTTCCCGTCACTGAAGACACGAGCCTTTTCTTGCGGCGGAGCATGAAGCCCCTTGCAATGTGGTACAGGTAATCTGAAATGCTCTGTTTCCTGTCAGTGTGAGAAATATATTCCTCTGACACATAATAGGCCCCTGCATCACTTTCAGCAGGAGGATCGACTGTCCACCCCATTCCGCAGGCATTGCATTTCCTTATCAGGAACTCTTTGCCGGTGACCAGGTGATCTTTTGTATGGAACAGGTCAGCATGGTCCGCGCTTCCGCATGCCGGGCAGGTAATACTTTCAGACATCGCTGCCCCTCTTTTTCAGCAGCGGGAGAGCTGCCAGCAAAAGGAAAACCAGTAGCAAGACAGATCCTGCAAGGGAAACCCTGTTACCGGTCCGGTATGACTCCGGCTCAAATTTAAAGCTTATCGTATGGCTTCCGGCGGGGAGGGTCATGCCCCGAAGAACATAATCAGTCCTGAAATGACCAGCCGGTTTTTCATCAATAAAGGCTTTCCAACCGTATTTGTAATAGATCTCGGAAAAAACCGCCACCCGCTCCGAAGAGAGTTCTGCCTTATATGTCAGCAGGTTGGGCTCGTAGGAGGTCAGGAAAATGGTATCGCCTGACGCTCCGGAAAGATCAGCAACGCTGATCATCTCTGCAAACCTCCTGTCAACTACAGCCTCCTTCTTCGGATCAATGGTTTTGATGGCTTGGAGCTCGGCATCAGCGTTCTCAACCAGTGTTACCCTGTCAACCAGCCATGCATTGCCGGCGGCATACCTGTTAACCAGCGGAGATGAGCCTGGATCAAGAATTATATACTTGGTATTAAGCATGTTGAGCGTTCCGAGGTTTTCAAGAACTCCCTCTGCTTCCTCCATTGTGGTTGCTGTTCTCAAACTGGTAATAAGTGAGTTGATGTCATCAGTAAGGCCTGTTTCAATAAGCTCCTGGTATCTTTTCATCTTTGCTCCGCTGTAACCGCCGATGGAATGGTGGTGGTATGAGGTGGAAGCGTCATTGAAGACAGAGACAGTCAGGTTCAGAACCCTGAATTCACTTTCGTCGCTCAGAATGGCCTTGTCGGCAGCAGAAGGCGCGAAGTAGCCGGTGGAAGCTCTTTTTGTCTCAAACTGTGAACTGCCGAGAAACCTTGCGTCTACCGGCACCTGGTCGATGAGGAACAGAATGGTGAGGCCTGCAAGAGCGTATGCCGGCCTGATCCTGTTTTTCAAGTAGAACCAGATAATGGTTGCTGCGCCCGTGATGAAGACTGCCGATCTCAGGGCATCAGTCCGGATCATCATCTTCCTGTCTGCCGTCATTGCATCTTTGATCCAGGCGGCTGAATCAGGCAGGGCAATCTCATCAGGTCTCAGGAATGATCCTGCAAGTCCCGGTAAGAGGAAAAATATGAAAGCCAGGCCGCCGGTGATGAGTGCGGCAATCATCACTGACTTCGCTGCCTTCTCCCTGTTGAGGCTTCCCCCGGCAATCTCTTTGAGTGCCAGCACACCCAGCAGCGGCACAAGCACTCCCGCCATGGCCAGGGTCATTGACACTGCCCTGAACTTGTCGTAACCGGGAAAAAAGTCTATGAACAGGGAAGTAAACGGCATGAAATTCTTACCCCATGAGAGCAGCAGTGACAGCAGTGCCGCAGTCAGTATCCACCATTTCTCCCTTCCCCTGATGATAAAGAGTCCGAGCACGAAAAGGAAGAGCACCACCGCTCCGAAATAGACAGGGCCGCTGGTGTTCGGCTGATTGCCCCAGTATCTGTACAGTTGTCCCTGTGCCTGTCCCATGTTATTCTTTCTCAATGCCTTTACAGTTTCGGAGTTGTTGTCAAATGGTGCTGTGGCCCCGCCCCTGAAATTGGGTATCAGGAAAGTCAGTGATTCGCCTATCCCATAACTCCATTGGGTTATGTATGCCTTGTCGAGTCCTGTCTCAATTTTACCACCGTCTTTGGTCAGCTCACTCTTTCCGCGTGTTGATTCCTTGCTGTACTCCCATGTTGAGTACAGGGGTGCAAAATTGACGCTGAAGGCAATCAGGGCCCCGGCTGCGAGCATTCCAAGAGTGCGCAGGAAAGATGGCACAACCCTCTCCTTAATGGCACTGACCAGCTCGAATATGCCAAAGACCAGGACGATTATTCCGGTGTAGTATGTTATCTGGAAATGGTTAGCCATAATCTGCAGGGCCAGGAAGAGTGCAAAGAGGGAGGCTCCGGCAATGGCATTCTTCCGGAATGAGTATACCACCGAGCCTACAACAGGGGCCATCCAGGCCATGGCGTAGGCTTTTGTGTTATGTCCCGCAGAGAGGCTGGCGAAGAGGAATGATGAGAACCCGTACGCTATTGCTCCGGCCATGGCCAGCCATGGATTTATTCCGAATAAAAGCAGCATTATGTAGAAACCGAGCATGGCCAGAAAAAGGGCAGCCACAGGCGTTTTGAATGCCTTGAGAAAATTGTCGAGATGCTTGAAAAGGTTACCCGGGTACTTGACTGATATCATATAGGCGGGCATACCCCCGAACATTGAGTTGGTCCAGAGCGGTTCCTTCCCGTATTTGTCCCGGTAATCCATTATCTCCCGCGATGAACCCTCGAATACTTTGGTATCGTGAGCATTCAGCTTCTTCCCTTCAAGTACCGGGAAGAAATAGGCAAAGGAGACCACTGTGAAGAGAACCACGGCAATAAGATGTGGCAGGGCTGATTTGAAGGCACTCAGTTTCATTTGCAGGGTGTTAGTGGGGCACATGCCCGGATTTGAATCATCCGACAAAAATACACCAACTCATCCTTAAATCAAATGAGTATATTGTTTTACATTTGCCGGGACGGCAGAACGACATGGGCATAGTTCAGAGGCAGACAATACGCGGGACCGCATGGTCATACCTGGGAGCCCTGCTTGGTTTTGTAAACATAATCCTCCTTTCACCGAAGATATTCACTGCCGGGGAAATCGGCGTTGTTCAGCTGCTTCTCTCGTTTGCCACCATCCTGGCACAGTTTGCGAGCCTCGGGTTCACAAACGTCATCAACAGGCTCTTTCCGTACTTCAGGGACAGCCGCGGCCGGCACCACGGTTTCGTCGGGTTGTCGGTGGTGATCACGCTTGCAGGATTCATAGCAGCTCTTATTTTTCTGAAGTTCTATGGCCCTCACTTTGAGCAGGCAAACCTTGAGCGCTCACCGCTTATCTCAAGGTACTCCCTGTATCTACCTGCGCTGCTACTGGTTACGCTGCTTTTCAACCTTCTCGACAACTACAACAAGGTCCTCTTTGACGCCGTGCTTGGCACCTTCCTGAGAGAGTTCCTGTTCAGGGTGCTGAACCTGGCGCTGATCATTCTCTTCTGGGCCGGCATAATCGATTTTGACAGTTATGTCTTCTGGTACGTGGTATCACAGGGAGTGCCGATGATAGTTATTTTCATCAGTCTGCTGGTTAGAAAAGAGATCTCTCTCAGACTTGAGCCCGGATTCATCACCCCTCATCTCAAACGCGAGATCCTGATTCTTTCACTCTTCGGAATACTTACAGGCATCAGCACGATGGCCCTGACCACCCTTGACAAGCTTTTTATAAACAAGTATCTCGGCGAGGCCGAAGTGGGGATTTACTCAATTGCTTCATATTTTGCAGTTCTGATAACACTGCCAGGCCGGTCAGTCACGAAGATTTCAATTCCCTTCCTGGCGGAGTCATGGAAAAAGAATGACATGGAAACCATCCGAGATCTCTATGTCCGAAGCAGCATAAGCCAGTATGCCGTGGGGCTCCTGTTCTTCATCGGCCTGCTGGCCAACATGGACAATATCTTCCGCCTGCTGCCTGATATTTATTCAAAAAGCGCAGCGGTTATTATTTTCATTGGCTTTGGTAACCTCGTCAGCGGGTCAGGGGGTGTCAACGGGGCTGTTCTGAGCACATCCTCACTTTACAGGTACCAGACATGGCTGATGTTCATCCTTATCGGCCTCTTCGTGGCGACGAGCATGATTTTCATCCCTCTGTTCGGGATCACAGGAGCGGCGCTTGCCACTATGACATCGAACGTCATTTACAGTATGCTGGGAATTGTGCTTGCAGGGAAAAGATTTGGCCTCTGGCCGTACAGCATGATCCATCTTAAGATGACTCTTGCAGCTGCCGTGGCTCTTGCCGCCGGGTATGTCCTACCACAGATGTCACTTATTCCTGACATTCTTTTAAGAAGCCTGATTGTGGCAGTAATATTTATCGCAGCGGTATGGTACTGGAAACTTTCGGATGACCTTAACGGTGTAGCTGAATCTTTAATGCAGCGGTTCAGGAGGAAGTATTAGCCTGCAAGTTATTTTGAAGTGGCGTCGTTGAATTTATGTCCCGCCGCGATCTTACGGCTCCGTGCATTAGAAATCCGGATTGAATATTGCAGTGGCAGGAATCAGAAATCCGGACTGAATATTGCACCGACTGGAATCAGAAATCCGGACTGAATATTGCCGCGGCACGAATCAGAAATCCGGCCCTGAAGTTATGGCCCCGCGCATCAGAAATCTGGCCGGCAATGTGCGCAAAAACCTGGCAGCCAGTCTCTACTGTAGCCTGTCGAGAATGTTTCCCAGCTTCACTGACAGCGCCCTGCGCGAATACTCCAGGTGGTGACCGCTACGCTTTACTGTTTTTCCTTCTGAAACTCTCAGGATGAAATCCCTGATGCCCTGAATGTTATTATATCCGAAGATCCCCTGGTAACCGCACTGGGCCAGCAACCTTGCAGCATCCCCGTCTTCCGGTCCAAGCAACAGGATTGGCTTCTCGGTTGCCAGGTACTCAAAGATCTTTCCGGTCAGTATTGACCTGTTCGACCTGTGATCAGGGATAATCAGGAGAAGCATGCTTGAGCTCATCATATGCCCTATTGCCTCAGGGTGCTCGCAGTAACTGATGAATTCAGGTCCTTTGCCGTCGTCACCTGCCGGGAACAGGGCTCTGATTTCTTCCGGCACGGTACCCACAAAGCGGAGCGCAACTGACCTTCCGTTTATCCTGATATCCTTAATGGAGTCAATAAAACCCTGTACGGGATATGCGGGCGAGAGAGTGCCCACATAAGTAATTGTAAACCTCTCAGGCTGTGTGGGTACAACCCCCTGGAAATCTTCCTCGTCAAAGCCGTTGGGGAGTACGTCCGTTTTTTCCGCCAGGTTTGCCGCTATCGCGGCGAAGGCTGACGCCAGTGTCTGCCCGACAGTTATTATCCTGTCAGCCCGGGCCAGAACCCTCTTCTCCAGTTCCCTGTCCAGCATCCTTGCGGGCAGTGAAGGCTTGAACATGTCATAGTAATAGATATCGGTCCAGGGATCCCGGAGATCTGCGATCCACTTCAGGTGAGAGAAGCGGCGCTTCAGCCTGAGGCCGATGAGCTGGGTGGAATGAGGGGGACTGGTCGTTATTATATGGGTGATGTTCTGTGTCCTGATCAGCTCGCAGGCTTTGCGGAAGGCGAACCTGTTCCAGCCCCTGCGGGGGTCCGGGATAAAGAAGTTACCGCGGATAAAGCGGCTGACGGCGCTCTTCAGTCCCTTTTCGGTTCCCGAGGCAAATCCGGCATGGGGAATCTTCGACTGATCCCTGTTGTAGAGGGCAAAGAAATTCAAGGCTTTTGTCCTGTGCACTTCAACGTCAACAGGTATCTCGCCGTAAAGTGAGGTATCCCTGAAGGGGTATGCCGCGTATTCCGGCTTAACGGTGAGCACAACCGGTATCCATCCTGAAGAGGGGAGGTATTTTGTAAACTTGAGCCAGCGCTGCACTCCTGCGCCTCCACTGGGGGGCCAGTAGTAGGTTATGATCAGAACCTTTTCCGGCCTTGACCTCATGTCACAGTCTTTTCAGTTGTTCCTGCATGCTGACCTTGTCAGCTATGATGGCCCTCAGTTGCGAAACGGGTACGCGTTCCTGCAGCATTGAGTCGCGGTACCTTATTGTCACAGTCTCATCCTGTACTGTCTGGTAGTCGATGGTTATGCAGTAGGGAGTTCCAATGGCATCCTGCCGGCGGTAGCGTTTGCCAATGGAGTCCTTTTCATCATACTGGCAGTTGAAATCGAACTTCAAATCCCCGATTATTTTTCTTGAAATATCCGGAAGGCCGTCCTTGCGTACCAGCGGCAGCACCGCAAGCTTCACGGGCGCCAGTACTGCCGGCAGCCGCAGTACCACCCTGCTGTCGGGAACACCGTCCTCCTTAGTCAGATCCTCTTCGATGTAAGAGGCAGCAATCACCTGGAGGAACATACGGTCAACCCCGATGGAGGTCTCAATCACGTATGGAATATATGATTCGTTTTTCTCCGGATCAAAGTACTGCATCTTTTTGCCACTGTATTCCTGGTGCTGCTTCAGGTCGAAGTCTGTGCGTGAGTGTATCCCCTCCACCTCCTTGAACCCGAACGGGAACCGGTATTCTATGTCGGCTGCAGCATTAGCGTAATGTGCGAGCTTGTCGTGGTCATGGAACCTGTAATTGTCACTGCCGAAGCCGAGAGCCTGGTGCCATTTCATCCTGGCCTCCTTCCAGTGGCTGAACCACTCAAGCTCGGTCCCGGGCTTGACGAAAAACTGCATCTCCATCTGCTCGAACTCGCGCATGCGGAAGATGAACTGCCTGGCAACAATCTCATTCCTGAAGGCTTTGCCTATCTGGGCTATCCCGAAGGGGAGCTTCATACGTCCTGTCTTCTGCACGTTGAGGAAGTTGACAAAGATGCCCTGTGCCGTCTCAGGGCGCAGGTAGATCTTCATTGCACCGTCAGACGTGGAACCGATTTCAGTGGCAAACATCAGGTTGAACTGCCTCACCTCGGTCCAGTTGCAGGTACCGGAAATGGGGCACACTATCGCGTTGTCAGTGATTATTTGCTTCAACTCTGCAAGGTCAGGACCAGCCATGGCGGCAACAAACCTCCCGTGAAGAGCGTCATACTTCTCCTTTATCTCCAGTATGCGGGGGTTGGTAGACCTGTATAGCGCCTCATCAAACTTCTCACCGAATCTTCCCCTGGCCTTCTCCACCTCCTTCTCAATCTTCTCGCTGAGCTTTTCAAGATGCTCCTCGATGAGCACATCGGCACGGTACCTCTTTTTGCTGTCGCGGTTGTCGATGAGCGGATCATTGAAAGCGTCAACATGGCCTGAAGCCTTCCAGATGGTCGGATGCATGAATATTGCAGAGTCAAGCCCTACAATATTCTCGTGCAGGAGAACCATGCTGTCCCACCAGTATTTCTTGATATTGTTCTTGAGTTCCACCCCGTACTGCCCATAGTCATATACTGCACCGAGTCCGTCATAGATTTCACTTGACGGAAAAACATATCCGTATTCCTTGCAATGCGCAACTAGTTTCCTGAAAACATCTTCCTGAGCCATACTGATCGTGAGATTCTTCGTGATAACAACCGGGCAAAAGTATATTAAAATCCGCGGTTTTACAATCAGGCTCACTGTCTGAAATCAATTTGTATCTTTGCTTTTCGTTTCTTAAAAAACCTGTATGAAAGTTAGGTGTGATTATCTGGTGATCGGATCGGGGATAGCAGGGTTGTCATTTGCGCTCAAGGCTGCAGCCCACGGAAAGGTTTGCATAATCACCAAGGCGAAGATGGATGCCTGCAGCACGAACTACGCCCAGGGTGGTATTGCGGCTGTAATGTATGAACCTGACAACTTTGAAAAGCATGTCAGGGATACAATGGTTGCCGGTGCAGGCTACTGTAACGAAGAGGTTGTAAGAATGGTTGTCAGCGAGGCTCCGCAGCGTATCAGGGAGCTGATAGATATGGGGGTCGACTTTGACAAGAAGCCTGACGGCACTCTTGACATGGCCATGGAGGGCGGTCACACAGAGCACAGGATACTTCATCATAAGGATTCCACCGGTGCGGCTATTGAGCAGGTACTCATTCAGAAGGCCCGTGAACACAGTAACATTCAGATCTTCGAGGATCATTTTGCAATTGATTTGCTTACCCAACACAACCTGGGTGAATATGTCACAAGGGATTGGACGAATATCGAGTGTTATGGTGCCTATGTGGCAGATCTGGGAACCAGCAAGGTCAAGACATTTCTTGCAAGGGTGACAGTGCTGGCCACCGGCGGCTGTGGCAATATTTACCTGACAACAACCAATCCGCCCGTAGCCACGGGTGACGGAGTCGCGATGGTACACAGGGCCAACGGGAAACTTGAGAACATGGAATTCATCCAGTTTCATCCGACTTCACTCTATAACCCGAATGTCAGGCCCTCATTTTTGATAACGGAAGCTCTCAGGGGATTCGGGGCCGAGCTGCGTAACAGCGCCGGGGAGAAGTTCATGCCGAAATACCATGCCAGGGGATCACTTGCACCTCGTGACGTGGTGGCCCGGGCCATTGACAATGAGATGAAACTGAGGGGGGATGACTTCGTCTGGCTCGACTGTACACATCTTGACGGAGAGCAGCTGCGTTCCCATTTCCCGCATATAAACGAAAAGTGCCTTTCTGAAGGAATTGACTTTACGAAGGATATGATTCCGGTTGTACCGGCAGCGCACTATTCATGCGGCGGCGTCAGGGTTGACAGGAACGGCAGGAGCTCAATTGACAGACTCTATGCGATAGGAGAGGTATCATCAACAGGGCTTCATGGTGCAAACAGGCTGGCCTCCAATTCACTTATTGAAGCAGCCGTCTATGCTCACAGGGCGGCAGAGGATGCAGCAGCACGTATCGGCGCCCTCCCATATGAGGAAAAGATCCCGGACTGGAACTATCACGGCACCACACACCTCGAGGAGATGGTCCTGGTAACCCAGAACTACAGGGAAATGCAGATGATAATGAGCAATTACGTGGGTATTGTCAGGTCAGATCTCCGGCTTGCCAGGGCAAAGACAAGGCTTGAAATCATATACCAGGAGACGGAGGACCTGTATCGCAGGTCAACACTCTCGAGAAAGCTGATTGAGCTGCGCAACCTTATCGCAGCAGGCTACCTGGTAATAAAGATGGCACAGAACAGGCAGGAGAGCCTCGGACTTCATTATTCGATTGATTACCCCGCAAGACCCGGATCGGAATTTTAACCAATGACAGGCATGGAAATCAATGCAACCGGTAACGCTCCTGTGGCAAGGAGTGACTCTTCTTTTATTACTGCACCTTTCAGCGGAAAGAACTCATTCTGGAGATATTTTACAGGCATAGTAGGGCCATTCCTGGCCGCCAACCTGATAGGAGGCCTGCCTCTCATTGCAGTGATCATGACCAGTGCCCTGGATGGTTCAGGCCTGCCGCAGAAAGGCGGCATGCCTGATTTTGAAGCCATGGGAATTAGCCTGAATGTTGGTTTCGTACTGAACATTATCCCTTTCCTGGTTGGGTTACTGGCGATCATACTGCTTGTAAGGCCTTTGCACAACAGGGAATTCGGAACCGTGGTCAACGGGGGCCGCAAGATCAGGTGGGGCCGGATGTTGTTTGCCGCCCTGGTCTGGGCTGCAGTTTCGGCATCGTACCTGTTATACGCACTGAAAAGTGACCCGGGTAACTTCCGGATCAACAACACCACAAATTCACTTATCATCCTTGCGGTGCTGGCATTGACCCTGATACCATTCCAGGCTGA
>DAIDJT010000061.1 GCA_027451265.1 Bacteroidales bacterium
CAGGTGGGTGGCAACCATTACCTTGTTGGCAGTCACAACACTCTTGCCGCTCTCCATTGCCTGCTTTACAATTGAGAATGCCTCACCGGGATCATTGATCAGCTCCACAACCAGGTTGATTGAACTGTCATTGAGGATCTCATTTTTGTCAAATGTAAAGAAGGACATGGGAAGCCGTCTCTCTTTCGATCTGTCTTTCACGCAAATGCGGACTATCTCCGCCCTGATCCCCCTGCTGTTTTCAAGTACGTCATGCAGGCCGCGGCCGACGCAGCCGTACCCGAACAGCCCTATTCTAAGCTCTTTTCTTGTCATAATTTTCCTGTTTGTTGTTTTTCCAGAATTTCCTGATTACTGAAGTGATCAGCTCCGTCTCTATCAGGAACCCGTCGTGCCCGTACAGCGAATCAATTTCAACGTACTCTGCTCCTGCCACATTCTCAGCCAGGAACTTCGGATCAGCTGCCGGGAAGAGAAAGTCGGATGAGATCCCAATTGCAAGCACGTCGGCCCTGATACGTGACAGGGCTTTTTCTGTGCCTCCCCGCCCTCTTCCGATATTATGTGTGTCCGAGAGTTTTGTAATACAGTAATACGAATACGGATTGAACCTGCTGACAAGTTTGTCGCCCTGGTATGCCTGGTATGATGAAGCCCTGAAAAGATCTGTTCTGTCATCATCATCCTTCTGGGTAAGGTTGTATGCTTGCGCAGACCGGTAGCTCAGCAGGGCCACTGCCCTTGCAGCTTTCATGCCTCTCCTCCCTCCATCGGGATCACCGGCCCGGAATGATTCGTCTGCTTCCATTGCCAGTCTCTGAGACTCATTGAATGCTATCGCCCACGGTGTCTGCCTGACGCCGGAGGCAATAAACACAAGATGTCTGATCAGGTCAGGGAACATTACTGCGTATTCAAGTGCCTGGAATCCCCCGATGGAGGATCCTATTACCGTATGGATACTATTGATCCTGAGACTTTTCCTTAGTATCTCATGTGCATTGACAAGGTCCCTGATTGTTATAGGGGGAAAGGTTTTCAGCCAGGGCTTCCCGGTTTGCGGATTTATACCGGCAGGCCCGGTTGTACCATAGCATGAACCCAGGATGTTGGCGCAAACAATAAAATACTCCGAAGTGTCAAGCAGCAATCCGCCACCCACCATTCCGGGCCACCATGCCCCCACATCAGAATTTGCAGTCAGGGCATGGCAAACCCAGATTACATTATCACCCTCATCATTAAGAGTACCGTATGTATTGTATGCAATCACAAGATCCGGGATGACATCACCGGATTCAGTGACAAAGGGTTTGTCATAAATGAGCTTTTTCATAATATCTTATTGAATGCCTGTGAAAAATCGGCAATAATATCATCAATATGTTCCAGCCCTACCGAGACCCTGAAAAGGCCGGGCTCCACTCCCGCGGCAAGCTGTTCTTCGGGTGAAAGCTGCGAGTGGGTGGTTGCTGACGGTTGTATTATGAGCGTCTTGGCATCACCCACGTTGGCAAGGTGACTGACAAGCTCCAGGTGTTCGACCAGTTTTACTGCTTTATCAAGGTCTCCCTTCAGGACAAAACTCAGAACGCCGCCGGCACCGTTGGGAAGGTATTTCCTTGCTACTGCATGATACGGGTTTTCCTCAAGGCCCGGGTAGGTGACCTTTTCTATAAAGCTCTGTTCACTGAGCCACCGGGCCAGCTGAAGTGTATTCTGTATGTGCCTCTCCATGCGCAGCGAGAGTGTCTCAAGGCCCTGCAGCAGCAGGAAGGAGTTGAATGGGCTGATGGCAGGACCAAGATCCCTCAGGCCCTCCACCCTTGCCTTGACTATGAATCCGATGTTTCCGGCTTCGGTGCCGGGTGAGAAAACATCCGTGTAAACAAGTCCGTGGTACCCCTTTGCCGGTTCTGTCAGTGCCGGGAATTTCCCGTTCCGCCATTCGAAGTTTGCCCCGTCGACAATGACCCCGCCGATGCTGGTACCGTGTCCCCCGATCCATTTGGTTGCCGATTCCACAACTATGTTCGCGCCGTGCTTTATAGGTGCACACAGGTACCCGCATGCTCCGAATGTGTTATCAACCACCAGCGGTATCCCGTGACGTTTCGCCAATGCGGCGAAAGCCTCTAAATCTGGTATATCAAAGCCCGGGTTACCGATTGTCTCAAGATAAATTGCCTTTGTGTTGTCATCAATGAGATTCTCGAACGAAGAAACATTGAGATCACCCGCAAACCTTGCATTTATGCCGAATGAAGGAAGTGTGACGTTGAACTGGTTGTAGGTACCTCCGTACAGGAACGGGGAACTGACAAAGTTGTCTCCTGCTCTCAGGAATGTTGTCAGGGCAATGAACTGTGCGGCGTGGCCAGAGGAGACAGCCAGTGCGGCTGCGCCTCCCTCAAGCGCAGCCACCCTTTTTTCAAATACATCTGTTGTGGGATTCATGATCCGCGTATAAATATTGCCCGGTTCAGCAAGGCCGAAAAGATCAGCGGCATGCTTCGCGTTTCTGAATACATACGATGTTGTCTGGTACAGTGGAACTGCCCTTGACAGGGTATCATTATCCGGTGTGTGACCTGCATGCAGTTGCAGAGTCTCAAATCTGAGTTTATTGTTTTCCATGGTAGTAAGATTGAATTGAATATTAAGCCTGGTACCGCAGCAGGATCAATCCTTCCATCGTCAGGTGGCGGCAAAATCTAAAACGACAAAATCAGGGGAAGGAGATTACCGGCACATGCACATAGGCATGAGCGGCATGATGAAATTGTTATGGTTAAGATGAATGTAATTCATGTTCTCCTTTTGTTCCGGCAGTGGTCTGACGGAAGTGCAAAAATAATGAAAAATGTTCCCGGGCAATAAAAATCAAAAAAAATGTCGTAAAACTACCAGATCCCCGTGTAATAAACTTAAAAACTTAACTTTGTAAACCAAGTTACAGGATCTTTGTTACTTGTAATGTGAAAAAGACACTCTCCATATTGGCCGTCCTGCTGGTTGTGACAGCAATGCTGCACGTCTCGGTTGCACACCATTTTTGCGGCGGAGAGCTGGTCGCTTCAAAGATCTCACTGTCCGGAGCGCTTGCCTCATGCGGCATGGAAGGTGACGAAGGGAATTGCCCGCATGAACAGAGTGGCGAACACATCAAATCACATTGCTGTGATAATGTCATCACTTCATATAGTATTGACAATAATTATACACCGGCTTCAAAAGCTGTTGCAGGTTTTGACCAGGTGAAATTTCAGACTCCTGTCATTTCAGTTGAAAATCCGGTAAGGATAGTTTTTCTGGCTGTCAGACCATTGTCTGATCTTAGTCCACCCGGGCAGCTTATGACCTCCGCTGTTGATCTCCCGGCAATCCGGGTATTCCGTATCTGATTTCATTTTACCATTACTGCTGGTGCGATAAAGTTTTATGATTTTATCACAACAGCCTGTTTTCATTTTACCGGTAAATCAATCAAACAATCAAATATTTGAAATCATGAAATCAATACGACTTTTTATATCTGTTCTGGCACTTTCACTTTTTACAGTCACTGTTTCTGCTCAGGCACATGATCATGCCAAAACCGCAACTGGTCAGGATACAGTTAAGACCGAAAGTTTCAAGGTATGGGGCGCATGCGGAATGTGCAAGACCAGGATCGAAAATACTGTCAAAGCCGGGGGCGCAACTGCTGCCTTATGGGACTCCAAAACCCAGTTGCTGACAGTCACCTATGATCCTGCAAAGACCGGGAAGGAAGCCTTGAGTAAGAAGCTGGCTGCTGCCGGACACGACACCGAGAAATTCAAGGCTCCTGATGAGGTCTACAACGCTCTTCCGGGCTGCTGCCATTACGAAAGGCAGAAGTAAACTTCCAGTATTCACATTTTGAACCTGGCTCCTGAAGCCACCGGGAGGCCATGACCACAGGTCAGGGGCAGCCCGGCGGTCAGCCCGGGCAATAATGGTAATATCCAAACCATGTTTAACAGACTAGTCAAATACTTCCTTGAAAACAGGCTTATCACCTTCATCCTCCTTATTGCTTTCGTGGTGATGGGGTTGGTGACAATGCCGTTCAGCCTCAAGTCGGGCCTTTTGCCACGCGATCCGGTTCCTGTTGATGCCATTCCGGATATCGGCGATAACCAGCAGATCGTTGCCACCGAATGGATGGGCCGGTCTCCGCAGGATATCCAGGACCAGGTCACCTATCCGCTTACGACCGCCCTGCTTGGCATTCCGGGCGTTCAGACCATAAGAAGCACCTCCATGTTCGGCATGTCATTTATCTATATAATCTTTAAGGATAATGTCGAATTCTATTGGAGCCGGTCAAGGATACTGGAGAAGCTGAACTCACTTCCCCCCGGAACACTGCCGGAAGGGGTGCAACCGACACTGGGACCAGATGCCACTGCACTGGGGCAGATATTCTGGTACACCCTTGAGGGCCGGAATCCCGAAACCGGGGAACCGGCAGGAGGCTGGGACCCCTCGGAACTAAAGACAATCCAGGACTTCTACGTGAAATACAGCCTCTCCTCTGCTGAGGGCGTATCTGAGGTGGCTTCCGCCGGCGGATTCCTGAAGGAATACCAGGTTGACCTGAAGCCGGAAGCACTCAAGGCATACAATGTATCCGTGATGGATGTGATGAATGCAGTAAAGCGCAGCAACCTCGACATAGGGGCTGAGACGATTGAACTGAACAACGTCGAGTACATAATACGCGGCCTCGGTTATGTCAAAAGCCTGAATGACCTCGAGCTGTCTGTAGTTACGGTCCGGGAAAATGTTCCGGTGCGAATCAGGGACGTTGCCGTCGTCAGCTTCGGTCCTGCACCGCGAAGAGGCGGGCTTGACAAAGCCGGTTCAGAGGCTGTGGGCGCAGTCGTTGTCGCCAGGTACGGATCAAACCCGATGGAGGTTATTAACAATGTCAAGGAAAAAATTAAGGAGATTGAAGCAGGTCTGCCGCAGAAAACCCTGCCTGACGGGACGGTTTCGAAGGTCACCATCGTCCCATTCTATGACCGGACGGGTCTGATAAAGGAAACGATAGGCACCCTTGAGTCTGCACTGTCACACGAAATTCTCATCAGCATCATCGTAATAATAGTGCTTGTCATGAACCTCAGGGCATCACTTATCGTGGCAAGCCTCCTGCCAATTGGCGTCCTGATGACTTTCATCCTGATGCGTTTCCTGGGTATTGATGCCAATATTGTCGCTTTATCGGGTATTGCCATCGCCATCGGAGTAATGGTAGACATCGGGATCGTTGATGTTGAGAATATTCTCCGGCACCTCGAGATGCCTGAAAACCGGGGAATAAAGGGCAAAAAACTTATGCGGGTTATCTATGAGGCCACGACTGAGGTAAGGGCTGCTGTCGTAACCTCCATAGCAACCACAATCGTGAGCTTCCTGCCTGTATTTGCCATGCAGGCCCAGGAGGGAAAACTGTTTCATCCTCTTGCATGGACCAAGACATTTGCCCTCCTGTCCGCATTTATCCTTGGTATTGTTGTGCTGCCGACACTGGTTCATATCTTTTTCAATATCTCATTTGACCGGAAGAAAATAAGAATTGCGTGGAACTCGGTTCTGATAGTTGCCGGTATATCCCTTGCCATAGTATTTAAATCATGGCTGGCCATAGCATTGGTTGCCGTAGGTGTCAATAACCTTCTTGATCACAGGTGGTCAGTCAACAGAAAAGAGTATCCGAATTACATAAATATTTCAATCACGGTTTTGTTTGCAACATGGTACCTTTCAAAAGAATGGTTGCCTTTGGGGGCCCATAACAGTGAGTTTGTGAATTTCCTTTTTGTTGCAGGGATTGTGACGGTTATTCTCCTTGCACTGATGTCAATGGTCCGGCATTATGAGAAAATTCTCAGGTGGGCACTGGAGAACAAGCGTAAGTTCCTCCTGATACCCGCAGTGACTCTCTTATTCGGTCTTCTTGTGTGGCAGGGTGCTGACAGGATTTTCGGGTTTGTTCCCGGCGGAGCCGAAAAGCTTGGATGGAAGAACTTCCGGCAGACCTCGTTCTGGCAAAAGACAACAGCCGCCTTTCCCGGCACCGGGAAAGAGTTCATGCCATCACTGAATGAAGGTTCTTTTCTCCTGATGCCGACGAGCATGCCTCATTCCGGAATACAAATGAACCTGGAGTATATTGAGACACTGGACAAACGGTTGTCTGCAATCCCGGAGGTCGAAATTGCAGTTGGCAAATGGGGCAGGGTCAGCTCTGCACTTGATCCGGCACCGGTTCAGATGTTTGAAAACACTATCAACTACCGTCCTGAATACATTCTCGATGAGAACGGACACAGGATGAGGTTTAAAGTGAACAAGGACGGAGATTATATGCTGACCGGTGACAGAACCTACAATCCGGCGGCGGGAGAGTTCCGGATAATACCTGCAGACAGCCTTATCCCCGACAGGAAGGGGGAGTATTTCAGGCAATGGCGCCCGCACATTAAACGGCCGGATGATATCTGGCAGGAGATTGTAAAGGTTACCGATATTCCCGGGCTGACATCCGCCCCGAAACTTCAGCCGATTGAGACAAGGCTTGTAATGCTTTCTACCGGCATGCGTGCCCCGATGGGCCTTAAGGTCTACGGGCCGGATCTGAATTCAATCGAAGAGGCCGGACTGATCTTCGAGAAGGCGCTGAAAGACGTTCCCTCCGTCAAAGGCTCCTCCGTATTCTATGACAGGGCAGTAGGGGCGCCGTATCTTGAAATAAACCTCGACCGTGAAGCAATGGCCCGGTACGGAATGTCTGTCAGCGAGGTCCAGGAGATACTCCAGGTCGCCGTGGGCGGAATGACTCTTTCAACCTCGGTTGAGGGCAGGGAAAGATTCCCGCTCAGAGTACGCTATGCACGGGAACTCCGGGATAATCCGGAGGACCTGAAGAAAATCCTTGTACCGGCAATGAACGGAGCCCAGGTCCCTCTCGGCAGTATAGCGGAAATTGAATATACAAGGGGAGCCCAGATGATACGAAGTGAGAATACCTTCCTTGTCGGTTATGTCATCTTCGATAAGACTGAAGGCACTGCGGAAGTTGATGTGGTGAAACAGGCAGAAAAAATCCTGAAGGATAAGATTAATTCAGGTGAGATTTCACTTCCTGACGGCGTGACTTTCAAATTTGCCGGAAACTATGAGCACCAGCTCAGGGCAACCAAAAGACTGGCGCTGGTGATTCCCATAAGCCTGATTTTGATATTACTCTTACTGTACTTCCAGTTCAGGACAATAACTGCCTCATTCATACACTTTTCAGGGGTCTTTGTCGCATTCTCAGGCGGATTCATTATGCTATGGCTTTATGGTCAGGACTGGTTTATGAACTTCTCAATTGCCGGGCTGAACCTTCGCGACATGTTCCAGATGCATGAAATAAACCTGAGTGTCGCGGTATGGGTAGGCTTCATCGCACTGTTCGGCATTGCCACAAATGACGGGGTAATAATGGGAACCTATATTCACCAGGTGTTTGAAGACCTTAAACCGAAGACGGTTCATGACGTGAGGGAGGCTGTGGTGATGGCCGGGAAGAAAAGGGTCCGACCTGCAATGATGACCACTGCGGTGGCTGTTATTGCACTGCTGCCTGTTCTTTCTTCAACAGGAAAGGGGGCAGATATAATGGTCCCGATGGCAATACCGACTTTCGGAGGCATGATAATACAGGTTATGACAATTTTTGTTGTTCCGGTTTTCCAGGCAATCTGGAGGGAAGGGGAAGTGTCACGGTCTGGAAAGTTACAAGGTCAGGTACTAAAAGATAAAATGGAAGATGAAAACAATACTATATAAGATTCTGATAGCATCAGTCATCTCCGGCGCAGCTTCTGCAGAATTAAGGAGCCAGGCTTTCCCTGATTCCCTGGCAGCGTACCTTGAAATTGCTGCAATGAAAAATCCGGGAGTACAAAAGACCCTGCTCGAGTACCAGGCTGCACTTCAGAAGGTACCGCAGGTAAGCAGCCTGCCTGATCCGGAGCTGAGTGCAGGTGTCTTCCTCAAACCTATGGAACTGATGACCGGAAACCAGGTTGCTGATTTCCGCCTGATGCAGATGTTCCCCTGGTTCGGAGTGCTTCGGAATGCGAAAGACGAAATGAGCCTCATGGCAAATGCGAAATACGAGCTGTTCCGCGATGCGAAGGCGCAGGTCAGTTACGATGTTCAGAAAGCCTGGTATGAATTATTCAAAGTCCGCGAAGAGATAAGGATTTCTGAAAAGAATATTGAAATACTGAGAATCATTGAACGACTTTCACTTGTTAAATATAAATCTCCTGCCTCCGGAAGCGGGGCTGCCACTCCTGCGGGGTCCATGCCCTCGCGCGGTTCTCAGGGGGGAATGGGAGAGAATCCTTCGGGAATGGGAAGCATGACTGGCAATCAGACAGGCCGGAGCGCTGCTGCCTCAGGTGTTGGTCAGCCGTCAATGCAGACATCCTCAACGCTATCATCTTCCATGCAGACATCCTCCATGCAGGCATCCTCCGCGCAATCATCTTCCATGCAGGCATCCTCAATGGGAACTTCATCCGGCAGATCAGGACTCGCAGATCTCTACAGGATACAGATTGAGATCCTCGGGCTTGAAGACAATATTGCCTCACTAAAAAATCAGGAAAGAACAGTAATTGCAAGGTTCAACAGTCTGCTTGACCGGGATCCTGTGTTTCCGGTTTATAGTGACACAATTGCCGGAAACGCTCCTGTCGGATTCGCGGAGAAAATGGCCCTTGACAGTCTGCTGGCAGACAATCCGATGCTAAAAATGATAGGTTATGAGAGCCGGTCGCTTGAGGCACGGAAACGGATGATCTCAGGGATGAGCTACCCGATGATGGGACTGGGCATCAATTACTCTCTGATCAATAAAAGCCCGATGCTGGAATCAGCGATGAACGGCTCAGACATGATTATGCCTATGGTTTCCGTAACAATCCCGGTTTACAGGAAAAAGTATAATGCGATGAAATCGGAAACTGACCTGCTCAAACTCTCCTCTGAGCAGGACTACAGGGCAACCATCAACTCCCTGAAGGCAGATCTGTACGCCGCTTTGCTCAACTACCAGGATGCCTCGCGGAAGGCTAAGCTTTACGAGGACCAGCGAAGCCTTGCGGCCAGGTCATTCGACCTTTTGCTGAAGGATTTCTCATCCTCGGCGTCATCACTGACAGACGTGTTAAGGTTACAGCAGCAGCTCTATGAATATGAGCTTAAGCTGATCGAATCAAAGGCAGATCAGAATATTTCATCTGCCCTGATCACACGGCTAATGGCATCATCAACAAACTAACGAGAATTACTCAAATGGAAAAACTTAATAAATCTCAGATAACCCGGCTGTTCTCCAACGCGTATTTTAAATACACTCTTTTCATTCTGGCCGGCTTTTTTCTTGGCTGGCTGATCTTCCGTGACGGACACAGTCATCACAAAGAGACAACACAGGCTTCGGAGGTGGTGCAGGAGACAACCTGGACATGCTCAATGCACCCGCAGATAAGGATGCCGGAACCGGGTAAATGCCCCATCTGCGGCATGGACCTGATTCCTCTCGTTCAGAACGGATCATCCGGCATTGATCCTGATGCTGTCCACCTGACGAAGGAAGGCGCAGCCCTTGCCAACGTACAGACTACAGTAACATCCAGGCAAAAACCCGTCAAGGAAGTGAGGCTTTACGGAAAAGTGACGGCTGATGAAAGAATGCTCCAGAGCCAGGTGTCTCAGGTCTCCGGCAGGATAGAAAAGCTGTATGTGAATTTTACAGGGGAGAACATAAGAAAGGGACAAGTGCTCGCACAGGTTTACTCCCCGGAACTAATTTCCGCACAGCAGGAACTGATTGAGACCTCAAGGACAAAAGAGACTCAGCCTGCAATCTATGAAGCGGCCAGGGAAAAACTTCGCCAGTGGAAAATCACTGATGAACAGATCTCAGCCATAGAGAGCTCAGGTGTAACGCAGTCATTGGTCGATGTCGTTTCCAATTCAAACGGTATCGTAATCTCTAAACTCGTAAACACCGGAAACTATATTTCCCAGGGGACAATACTATATGAGATAGCAGACCTTTCCGGGCTATGGGTACTCTTTGATGCATATGAGGGTGATCTGAGGTTCCTCAGGAAGGGGGAAAAACTCACATTCACTGTCGAGGCATTACCGGGTGAAAAATTCACCGGAACGATTGCCTTCATTGATCCGGTTATTGATCCGGTGACTCGCGTGGCAAAGGTCAGGGTTGAAACCCGTAACATCACAGGCAGGTTAAAGCCGGAAATGTTTGTCACAGGAATTGTTTCAACCGCTTTGCCCGAGTTCAGCAATAACCTTGTAATTCCGAAATCTGCCGTTCTCTGGACGGGTAAGCGGTCAATCGTTTATGTGAAGCAGGCCGGTATTGATGAACCTGTCTTCAGGATGCGTGAGATAGAACTGGGGCCTGCACTTGGAGACAGTTATGTTGTTGTCTCAGGTCTGGCAGAGGGAGAAGAGATTGTCACAAACGGCACCTTCAGTGTTGATGCGGCTGCCCAGTTGGCGGGCAAACCGAGCATGATGAATCCGGCCGGTGGAGCTGCCACCACCGGAC
>DAIDJT010000062.1 GCA_027451265.1 Bacteroidales bacterium
TGAAGCGCACGCGACACCCGCACCGCACGGTCGAGGTTGCGCGTCCACAGCCCGGCGTGCAACCCATAGGCGCTGTCGTTGGCGATCGCGATGGCCTCGGCCTCGGTCTTGAAGCGGATCACCGCCAGCACCGGGCCGAAGATCTCCTCCTTCATTGTTAGGAAATGCGGGTCCTTTGTCAGAATGATGGTCGGTTCCACAAAGTATCCCCTGCTTTTGTCACCCTTCCCTCCGTGGAATATCTCACATCCGGCCGACTTGACGGCTTCGCCGATATAATGCATGACATTGTCAAACGACTTTTCGTCTATGACGGCGTTCATGAAGTTCCTGAAATCAGCCGGATCACCGATCTTTATCTCATCTGCCTGCCGTTTCAGATGCTCTGAAATCTCCGGCCAGAGCGAGCGTGGTATATAAACCCTTGAGGAGGCTGAGCATTTTTGCCCCTGGTACTCAAACGAGCCCCTGATTACTGCAGTAGCCACTTCCTGCGGACTGGCCGAGCTGTGGACCATTATGAAGTCCTTGCCGCCCGTCTCGCCCACAATCCTGGGATAGGATTTATACAGTTCGAGATTTGCAGCGGCCGTTTTCCAGAGCCCGTTGAATGTGCTGTTTGAGCCTGTGAAATGAATCCCGCCCAGGTCATGATGCTTCATCACCACCGAGCTGATGACCGATCCCTGTCCGGGCAGGAAGTTTACCACGCCTGCCGGCAGTCCAGCCTCCATGAATACCTTCATCAGTATCCAGCTTGAGAGGAGCGAGGCTGTTGCCGGTTTCCACACGGTGGTATTGCCCATCAGCGCCACAGCCATGTTGAGGTTTGATGCAATTGCAGTGAAGTTAAAGGGAGTGATTGTATAGACGAAACCCTCCAGCGGCCTGTACTCCACCCTGTTCAGCTGGTCAGAAGCTGACCGGGGCTGCTCCTGGTAGATCTGCCCGGCGAACCAGCTGTTGAACCTGAGGAAATCTATTGTCTCGCATGCCGCCTCCACTTCTGCCTGGTGCACGGTCTTACTCTGCCCCAGCATGGTTGCGGCAACAACCATATAGCGGTATTTCTTTGATAGGAGTTCAGCAGCCTTTAGCATTATTGAAGCCCTCTCAACCCATGAGAGTGTGAGCCATGCCTCCTTCGCCTTCATGGCGGCTTCGATGGCGTCAGCCGTCTCCTTTTCTCCGGCCATGTGATAGGTGGCCAGCAGATGACCATGATCGTGTGGCATGACCACCTTCCCGGTACGGCCGGTTCTGACTGCCTTGCCATTGATTATCAGCGGTATTTCAATAACATCCGAGGAAAATCTCTTCAGTTCATTTTCCAGTTCAGCCCTCTCGGCTGTTCCGGGGGCATATGTAAGAACAGGCTCATTGTCAGGCCTGTGGATTGAATAGATTGCATTATTCATGGCAGAAAGCTCATTTATTTGCCTGATTAACAAAAAATGAGCGGTGTTTGTTCCCCGGAGGGGGAGGGAGCCTGTAACAAATGCTATTTCTGTATCTCCTTCGTCAGGAGATCGGTGGCAATTGCAATCATCTCCGGTTTGCCCAGAAGATATGCTATATCGTTACCATTAATAGTGGTCAGCGGCTCCGGATTCGGAACAACCGTGTCGCGATGCTTAATTGCCACCATTGTCACACCGCATGTCTTGCGCATGGCGGTCTCGGCTATCGTTTTGCCGGCAAAGACTGATTTCTCTCCCACCCTTACGGCTGCAATCTCGATGTCAGGGATATCCCTCAGGAGTGTGGATCCGCGTACACGGCCGCGTTCCCTGAAAATGCCATAGTTGTCTTTCCTGACGCGGGCAATGGCACGCTCAATGTCCATTCGCGGTATCAGGTATTTGCCCAGTATCCTCTCAAAGAAGTCAATGGCTGTTTCGAACTCCTCGGGGATGACCTGGTTTGCGCCAAGTTTGTAAAGCTCCTCGATGTCAGTCACATGCCTTGTCCGGACAATGACATGGGCATGCTTGTTCATTGTCCTGATGTGTTCCACAATGGAGAGAGCCGTTATAAGGTTTCCCACGGAGACAACCACCAGTCCTGCGGTATGGACGAAGGCCTGGCGCAACACCGGCTCGTATGTGGCATCTCCGAATACGGTCATGTTGCCCTTTTCCATCTCCTTGCGTGCCCTGTCAGTATCAAATACGATGGAAGTGAAAGGGAGTTTCATTGACCTGATCATATCTGCCAGGTTAATGGCCCTGGAGTCTTTCCCTATCAGCACCACATGCTTGCTTATCTCTGGTATTTCAACCTGTCTGAGGGGGAAGAGGCCGTTTACAATAAAGGGTGGCAGGGGGAGCCTGAGAATCAGCTTTGCCAGCGGTTGTGCGGTCTGTATCAGAAGAGGAGAAAGTGCCATGGAGGTAATGGCCACGGCCAGGAAGAGCTGGTAGTGCTCCGGGGTGATTATTTTGTGGGTTAGCCCCAGCCCGGCGAGGATAAATGAGAATTCACCCACCTGCGCCAGCGAGAATCCGACAACGACAGTTCCGAAGAAGGTATGCCCGAGGGCGAAGGCAGTCAGGCCTGCTATGAAGGCCTTGAGAATGATCACAAGCAGTACTGAACCTATAACAAGCCATGGGTGATCAATCACGAAACCCATGTCGAGCAGCATTCCGATCGAAACAAAAAAGAAGCTTGTAAAGACATCCTTGAACGGGATGAGGTTTCCGAATGCGCTGTGGCTGTACTCGGTGTCGGATATCATAAGCCCCGCAAGGAATGCCCCGAAGGCAAGAGACATGCCAAGCTGGTGCGTCAGCATAGCCACTGCCAGGCAGATGAGCAGCAGACTCATCAGGAAGAGCTCATGGCTCCGTGTCATTGCAATGAGGTGCAGCACCTTCGGCATGAGCCACTTTGTCCCGACCCAGATGAAAATCAATATCCCCGCGGTCTTCAGCATCAGGATGAGGAGGTCATGGCCCACGTCAGCAGTTGCACCGCCAAGCATCGGGGTGAAAAGAAGCAGGGGGATAAGAATTATATCCTGGAATATCAGTATCCCTACCACCGTTTTCCCGTAGTGGGTCGTCAGTTCGGATCGTTCCTGCAGCAGTTTGAGCACAACTGCGGTGCTGCTGAGGGCAGTCAGGAACCCTACAAATATTGCCTCTGTCCATTCAAAATGAAAGACCCTTGCAGTGAGCATTGTCACTCCCGCGGTGAGCAGCAGCTGCATGAACCCGCCCAGGAAGACAACCTTCCGGATATTCAGAAGGTGATTCAGGGAGAATTCCAGACCGATTGTAAACATCAGAAGGATAACACCAATCTCCGCCATTACCTCCACATTCTCAGGCGAGCTGATGAGCCTGAGCAGGTGGGGTCCGGCAATGACACCGGTTATCAGGTAACCTATTATGGCAGGGATGCGGATCCTTGTGAATATGAAATTCACAAAGGTGGAGAGGGCAAAAATGATGACGATATCTTTTAGGACACCCAGTTCCATTGATCACTGCAGTTGGCGCAATAAAGATATGAAAAGATGCGGACGGGTGATTCAGGAGGCAGGAAGTGCCTGGGAGGCTTTGGGTGATTCAGGATTCATGAGGTGTCCGGGAGGCTTTGGGTGATTCAGGAAGCTGGAGGTGCCTGGGAGACTTTGCGTGCTTAAGGAGGAGGGGAGTGTTTTGAAGACTTTAAGTGCTTCATGAGGCTTTTGGTCCTTCAGAGCAGACCGGATTATCTGAAAGGAGGCATTCGGTCACCGCCTCGAGAATATTCTTGCTGCCGGCCAGCACAATAAGCCTGTCACCCGGCTGAATGACCGTCATGCCGTCAGGAATGAGGTATTTGTTTTCTCTTTTTATCATCGCAATGCGGGCATTCTGCGGGAACCCCAGGTCAATTATCTTCATGCCTGCAACGACACTCTCAGGAGCTATTGTGAATTCGGCAAATTCAGAATTCATTGGTTCCGAGAGAAGTACATCCGCTGCAGTGACATTCTTGACCCTTGCCGGGAGTGAAACGTGAAGCCATTTTGCTACCAGCGGTACGGTTGTTCCCTGTATCAGCACCGAAGTCAGTGAGATAAAAAAGACGATATTGAAAATCATTTCAGCCTTTTCGAGCCCTGCCATAAGCGGGTAAGTGGCAAAGACTATCGGCACGGCACCACGGAGCCCCACCCATGAGATGAAGAGCTTTGTCCGGGCCCGTACCCTGAAAAATGCCAGTATAAGAAAGGTGCTCAGAGGCCGGGCAACAAGGATCAGGAATGCCGAGACCAGCATCCCGATGCCTATTACCGGCACAATGTGGCTCGGAAAAACAAGCAGGCCCAGTACAACGAAGAGGATAATCTGCATCAGCCAGGCCAGCCCGTCAAACATCTTCATGATTGTACGTTTGTGGATCAGGTCCTGGTGACCGAGATAGAGTGCGGAGATATAGACGGCAAGGAATCCGTTTCCGCCTATTGCGGTGGTAACGGAGTAGGTAAGGATCATGAGGGTGATTGACAAAACGGGGTACAGACCCTCATAGTCGAGTTTTATATGATTGATGACGAATTTGCTTCCCAGGCCGAAGAGGTATCCCAGCACCCCGCCCAGCAACAGCTGGGTGAGAAACATCAGAAGCACCGGCCAGAATGAATGTTCGCCGTTCTGTACAAGGCTGATGAAAACGATGGTGAGTATGTATGCCATCGGATCATTGCTTCCGCTCTCGAACTCAAGGGTCGGCCTGATGTGCCCCTTCAGGGCGAGACTCTTCGATCTGAGGATGGAGAAAACGGCTGCGGCATCGGTTGAGGAGACGATGGCTCCCAGCAGGAGTCCCTCGTAGATTGTGAAGTCAGTCACCCACCAGACAAAGAGCCCGAGAGTCAGTGCGGTCAGCAGGACGCCCGCCACGGAGAGGGCGATGCCCTGCCACATGATGGGTCTGACGGAGTTCCAGTCAGTTTCAAAACCTCCGGAAAAGAGGATAAAGTTAAGGGCAACTATACCAATGAACTGCGCGAGACCCGGGTCATCGAACGGAATCTTCCCGATCCCTTCTGACCCGGCCAGCATCCCCACTGCCAGAAACAGGATCAGTGTCGGAACTCCGATACGGAAAGAAGTCTTGCCTGCCAGCACACTGATAAAAATGAGTACGGATGCAATCAGCAGTATATTTTCCGGAGTTATTGTCACGTGAGCCAGGTCTTGTCAGGCGCTAAAGATAAAAAAATCCGGTTTTCAGACAAAAAAATCCCGGCTGTTCAGGCCGGGATTATGAAGAGTAAAAAAATACGCGGAGCGGTGTGATATTGCCCCGATTATTGATCAAATCGTACGAGATCTCCTTCGCTGATATGCCATACATCAGTATCCATGTCCCACGGGCGGAACTGCAGCATCTCGGGCACCGTCCCGGGAACAAGCCTTACAACGGTTCCCTCCGGCAGGCTTACATCAATGTCAACCATCGAAGCGTTCCACCTCGCCCCGGCCGGGAGTGAAAAATACTCGTCGAGATACAGTGTGTCACCGGAAAATTTCCAGTTATAGTTCACTTTCCGCGCATTGTCACGGGCTTCCATGTCATTGTTGCTGCTTGCCATCCTTTCGACCGATATGAAAGAGGTGCTGTCTTCGCTTGCATAGATATTCAGATCAACCGAAGCATAAAGCCTGTCTGCCTGTTTGTCAAGGAAAAACTTGAAGCCGTCAACCGATGCTGTCTTATCATATTTGAGATCTGACTGTTTTTTCATGGCTGCAACCCAGATTGTTTTCGGAGCCGGGTCAAGGCTTATTCTCTGTTCCACCTGTTTGTTCTCAGCATAGACGGCAAGCTGCAGGCCCAGGAATACACCGAGTGCGCAAAGCGAAGCTATCCATACCACGAAAGCCACAATGCTCAGGATCCTGAACCTTTCCCTGATCCTGAATATCATTTTTATGCCCAGCCAGGTCAGGGCACCCAGTGGTATCAGCGTGACCAGCGCTGCGAGAATGAGTACCGGCCATACCATGTTACTGTTCAGCACAATGCTCAGCAGCGTATGAATATTTGTCATTTCCGGCTCTATCAGCGGATTAAGGAACGGGGCATTGCTGAAGAAGATCACTATTGCGAATGAGAAAAAGAGAAGAAAGCCGATGAGGGTGAAAAAGAATCCCAGAACTATTGCGACAGCTCTGAAGATTGCCGACATCAGTTTTCCGAACCCCCTGAAGAAGGCGGAAAGACCCCTGCCCACCCTCGCGGAGAGACTGTTGGGGTCATACATTGATTTCCTGATTGTGAGAGGACGCCTTTCAGCCTGCGGTGCACTTTCATAATAATCTTCCGGTGCACCCATTATGTTGATCATGTTAACGACCATCTCCTTCGACACTAGGGTGGGAGGCTCATTCCCGCCTCCGAAGATCTCGGCAATGCGTGCTTCAATGTCCTGAAAGGTTTCATCACCTCCCTGTTCCGTTTTGAACCGTGCATGAACGTGATCGAGATAGTGTTTCAGTACGTCCCAGGCATCCTCATCGATCCTGGAGAGCTGCCCGGCAATATTGATATCAAGTGTCCTTTTCATGGCTGCCGTTATTTCCTGTCACGTATCTGGTTAACCGATTCAACAAGTTCATCCCAGGCCCTGTCAAGCTCCTTCAGGTAAATTTTGCCGAGCTCTGTCAGTTCATAGTATTTCCTGGGCGGACCCTGCGGTGATTCTTCCCAGCGGTAGCTGAGAAGGCCCGCATTCTTCTGCCTCGTCAGCAGGGGGTAGAGCGTGCCCTCGACAACAATCACCTCAGCCTTCTTCAGCTCGTTGATTATGTCCACGGCATAGCATGAGCTCCTCGACAGTATAGCAAGTATGCAGTACTCGAGAATGCCCTTGCGCATTTGTGCTTTTGTGTTGTCCGTATTCATGGCAATTCCTTTGTTTTCATGATCTCCCGCCACAGGCGGAAATCAAATGTTCATCTTCTTTTTTACGGTATCGAACTCCTGCCTGACAGAGTCCTTTATATTGTCAATTGTAACCGGGTCTCCGCGCATCTCAAGCTTCTGAGCTGTGGTTTTTGCTTCGGGAAGTACAATCCACAGGATGAGGTACAGCCCCAGGCCGAATCCCCCGGCAAAGATCAGCAGGGCAAAGATGATCCTGAGTATCAGCGGATCCCAGTCGAGATAGGCGGAGATACCGGCGCATACGCCTCCGAAGACCCGCCTGTCAGGGTCACGGTACATACGCCGCTGTGATCGTGGCGGGACCTCTCCGCCAGGTTCACCGCCGCTGATTACTTCCGGTGAACCCAGTATGCCCATCACCTCTTCCACATCCTTCATGGTGATCACCTGCTTGTAGGCGTTAAGCCTTGCCTTGAAGAGCTCAGATATCCTGCCCTCGATATCGGACATTATTTCTGATGCTCCGGGCTCACCGGAAAACTCCTTCTCCAGGCTCTTCATATACTGCCGGAGACGTTCGTAGGCATCATCGTCCACGTTGAACGCGTACCCTCCGAGATTGATGTTGACAGTTACTTTCATTGTATTTATTATAAGGTACCTGTTAATGCAAGTTAATTTGGTATTGCAAATATATAAAATAAAAATAATACTATGCAATACATAGAAGTAAAATTTTAAAAATATTTTTTTCAGGGTGTTTTTTGAACTCATTAACCGGCCTGTGGTCAGATAGGGGATGAATGACTAACTTTATGAAAAAATCAGGGATATGAAAGCGTACAACTGGGGAATCATGGGGACCGGCAACATTGCCCACAAGTTTGCGCGGGCGCTGATGTTGCTTGACAATGCGCATCTTTACGCCGTTGGTTCGCGTGACGCCGGAAGGGCTGAGGCCTTTGCTGCCGAGTTCGGTTTCAGAAAGTATTTCGGAAGTTATGAGGAAATGCTTGCTGACCCCGGGGTTGAAGTGGTTTATGTTTCATCGCCTCATACCTTACACCTTGAGCATACTCTGATGGCGCTGCGCAACGGAAAGCATGTCATCTGCGAGAAACCTATGTCGGTGACTGCCGCCGAGGTATCGAAAATGATTGATGAGGCACAGAAGAACAATCTTTTCCTGATGGAGGCGCTCTGGCCTCCGTTTCAGCCCTCTTACCTGAAGGCAGAAGAGATCATGCGGAGCGGGAAGATGGGCAGGCTTCTTCACATGAGGGGCTGTTTTGCATTTGTTTCACCGTATGACCCGGAGCTTCGCACATACAACCTTGCCCTAGGGGGTGGTGCGCTGCTTGACATCGGGATCTACCCTGTGATGGATATTCTCCGGTACATGGGCGAGCCGGAATCAGTGACCGCCACCTCGGTTCTTGCGCCCACCGGGGCTGATGAAAGCACGGCAATGATTTTCCGGTTCAGTGATGGCCGCCTGGCAGAGGCCTGTTGCTCATTCGGAAACATGGGGGGCGTCTCCACAGAGTTCAACTGTGAGAACGGCAACCTGATACTTAAACGGGGCCGTGACCGCAATCAGCATCTAATAATCGAGCTGCCCGGAGACACTGATGACAGGATATTCACCCCTCCCGCCCAGGGCTACCAGTATGAAGCAGCCGAGGTCATGAACTGCCTTGACCACGGACTTATGGAAAGCCCTGTTGTCCCCCTCTCCTTCAGCCTCTCGCTGGCCCGCATTCTTGACGAGGTACGCCGGAAAGCCGGCATCAGGTATCCGGGGCGTGACCGTTAATATGACTTGCTTCCTGACCGTATGACACAGGGTATATCTGCCGGTGAAAGAAAGCGGCTGTTGCTCAGCATGCTCATCCCCTTCATGCTTGTTTCGCTCATGTGGATCATGATGGGGGCCTCGCTGCTCTTTGATACGGATTTTCATTTTCTTGGTATCTTTCCCGGGAGGGTATCGGCGCTGACAGGCATCATCACCTCTCCGTTCATTCATTCCGGCTTCAGGCACCTGTTCAACAACACCCTGCCGCTCTTCATCCTTGGCACAGCGCTCTTTTACTTCTATTCCCAGGTTTCATTCAGGGTGTTGCTGTGGGTAACACTTCTGACGGGCCTGGCGGTATGGATAACCGGCAGACCTGCGTGGCATATCGGTGCCAGCGGCATCGTTTACGGGCTGGCTGCCTTCCTGTTTGTCAGCGGCATCATACGAAGGCACATCCCCCTGATGGCGCTGTCACTCCTTGTTGCCTTTCTCTATGGTGAGATGGTGTGGGGTATCTTTCCCGGCTTAAGGATAGACATTTCCTGGGAGTCACACATGCTTGGCGCTGCTGCCGGGGTGGTTCTTGCGGTCTGGTACAGGCATGAGGGACCCCAGAGACCTGTACCCTTCTATGAACGTGAGGAGGAGGATGAAGCCGGGGCGGATGATGAGAGCACGGACGGGCCCGGGAGTGATCCCGCGGCCGGAACAGATATCGGGTCCGGGGACAGGGGCGGAGTCGGGGCTATGGCCTGAAAAGATGCCGGGCACGGGGCCATGACCGTAACGAATGCCGGTAACGGAGTAGAGGTCAGGGCCGAAGAAAATGAGGATGGCTCTGCGAATCGAGCAAATTTATTGTTAATTTTAACGCCACTAAAACCAACCTAAAGGCCCGGTAATGTACGTCAGAACTGGAACTCCGGCATTTGATGAGCTTATCCCGCGGATAAGCAGGTTCCTCGAACAGGATCTCCTTGAACTGAATATTGACGGAGAGAAGATAAGGGGCTACAGGTCTCCCGATGCTCGTTCCATATGGATCAGAAACTATTCTGACATGATGCGGGCCCTGCGCTACACCGAAGCAGACCTGATAAGCGTTGTAAAACATTTTGCTGACAACCAGGCACGAAACGGCCGCATTTTCGACTACTTCACCACCTTCCCCGAGAAAATGCCCTGTGAGCGTGAGAACTGGACGAAATACGTCAGAACGCCGGTTGAGGCTGACACCGAGTTCAGGTTCATCAAGGCAGCCTGGCTGGCATGGCAGGCCACCGGTGATGATGCCTTCATCCGCAATCTCATGCCCACATTTGAGAGAGCGCTTGCCTACGTCATGGAGGGACGATATTTTGACAGGGAGAAGTACCTGTTCCGCAGGCCATATACAATTGACACATGGGATTTTGCATATACTGCAGGGCATCATGACTGGCTTCAGTTCCAGATAGATGATAACACCTTCTGGGGATATTTCCACGGTGACAACAGCGGGTACTACGAGGCCTTCCATTTCATGTCACACTGGTACAACATGTTCGGAGACAAGGTTCGCTCCGCGCTGTGGCGTGACCGTGCCCTCCGTCTTCGCAAGAGTCTGAACACCCATTGCTTCAACGGATCATTCTACACCCATTTCGTGAAACAGACGCCGGTGGTGATTGATGGTGTCGACGAGGCCAGCCAGCTCAGCCTTAGCAATCCAGCCGCCATAAACAGGGGAGCTGCCTCGCCGCGCATTGCCACCGCAATCATTAACGAGTACATGACAAGGCGCGAGACCACCTCTGCATTTGCCGAGTGGTTCTCCATAGACCCCCCCTTCCCTTCAGGGATATTCGGCGATTATAAGCTGTCACGGGGCGCATATTGCAACGGTGGCATCATGC
>DAIDJT010000063.1 GCA_027451265.1 Bacteroidales bacterium
AATCTTTCTCCCGGACAGCGGGACCTCCCCTGTAGGAGTGATATTGGTCATCCTTACCTGGAGGATCTTTCGTGAATCAGTGTCTTTCAGGTAAGAAAAAAGCAGGTAGGGACTTATCTTCGGAGCATCCTGGGCGAGACAGGCTGAATTGTGGCTTAACGCACCCGGGAGTGTCAGCAGAAGGATAAGCGTCTGTCGGATATAAATCATTTTCATGATTCCCGGGTTTTCACAGGTTCATTAACAAGCTTCTCGTCAGCCTCTTCCAGTTCCGAAATTGAAACTATCGGGGCCAGTTTCGAGATGATCATGAAAAGCATTCCAAAGACAGCAACCCCGGCGGCAGTCAGTGACCATTCCACCCAGGTGGGGGAGTAGAAAAGCCAGTCGTGCCGCGTATCCTGGATAGGAAGGAATGGTGTCTCGAGGGTAGGAACAATGATGATGTATCTGTTCACCCAGAGTGCAAGCAGGGCTATTACCGCCGCGATTGTAATATTTCTGATCGTGCGGAGCCTTGGTATTGCTATTATAATTATGGGTGTGAGGATTCCGATGTAGTTTGCAAAGATGAAGTACGTCCTGAATTCGGTAAATAATTTATCAATCAATATCTTATCCATCTTCACCGACCCGTACCATTTCGTCAGGTAGTCACTGAATGTAAAATATCCGAAAAAGGCAGCGATCACAAAAAGTACGATACCGAGATTGACGAAATGTTTCAGGGTGATATACTTTTCAAGGTGGTAAATCTTCCTGAAGATTGCCATCAGGATAATAAGGAGCCCGACACCTGAGAATACAGCCGCTATGACGAAGTAAGGACCGAAGATTGTACTGTGCCATCCGGGCTGAAGGGTGACGCCGAAGATCCATGCAAGTACAGAATACACAATTATGGCGATGGCTATAATCATTGCCGCCATGACATTCCTTGAAAAAGTAAGGATCTTCTTCTGCTTCGGAGTGCCCGTATAGCCCAGTGACAGTATCCTGAACATTTTCTTTTTCCAGGGGGCAATCTGCAGGTTTTCAGCGTCCCTTAATATCGCAAAATCCTCAATGAAGGAGACAAAAAGAAAGATTGCAGCTCCGAAAACATCCGTCATAATTGCAATTACGTCCCATACAATGGGAGACTGTATACGCGGGAATGCAAGGATATAGGGTATTCTCTCAAGCCGGCCTACGCAGAAGAAAATAAAGAAGGGCCCGATTGCGAGGGAGATGACCGTAATCAGTTCGGCAAGCCTTATAACGGGAGCCCTCCACGATGTCTTGAACAGGTGGAGTGTGCCTGAAACAAGTGCGCCGGCATAACTGAGCCCCATGAAGAAGATGAAGTTGACAATGTAAACGCCCCATACCACATTGTCCCTCATGCCAGTCACAATATGCCCCTTGTCAACCTGGTGGATCAGCCCGCAAATGCCTGCTATAAAAACCAGCAGAAGGAGTGCAAAAACCACATACCAGCTCCTGCCGGTCTTTTCAATCTCCGGAGTCAGGTCACGGAGAAATGTTTCTCTGTTTGTCCGGCTCATTTCTTAGTCTTTGCGGTTTTTTTTGTTTCGCGGGGTTTGTACCGGTCCGAGACTGATTCATCGAGATCTTCAAAGCCTATTTCTACCGGGTACATGCGGTTGACCGGTGGCAGATAGTAAACGCTTGGCATTGTTCCGAGTTCTTCCATGTACCTGTACCCGAACCGGTCAACCATCAGGGAGGAGAATCTCAGTGTCTCGGCGCCGTTTGTCACTGCGTCTTCATTCAGGTCACCGAAATAAATTACTCCCATAGGACAGGCTTTAACGCACCGGGGAAGCTCATTGTTCCTCAGCCTGTCTGCACAGAAGACACACTTTCCTACCGTCCCCTCCACAGGAGGAACATTCAGTTCAGGGTCATAAACATGGTCCTTTGGCAGATCAACCTCAGGGTCCTTCCAGTTAAAGACACGTGCAGAATACGGACAGGCTGTCATGCAGAACTTGCAACCTATGCATCTCTTGTTATCCACCAGGACGATTCCGTCGTCGCGCTTATAAGTAGCCCCGACAGGGCAAACGCTTACGCAGAGAGGACTGTCACAGTGATAGCAGGGTTTTGGAAACCAGTATTTCCCGGTCATCCCGGAATCCTGGAGCAACTGTATCTTGATCCACTCGTGATCCCTGGGCAGCATGTGACCTTCCTGGCAGGCATCAACACATTTGCGGGCGTTTTTGCACTTTGCAAGGTCAATCACCATTACAAACTTCCGTGAAGGCATGCCCCTGTGTGCTTCTTTTCTCTTCTCCCTGGTCTCTGCCTTTGCAATCCTGATTGAGGCCCTGTCAACCTCCACCAGCCTGCCGTCAGCAGAAAGGAGCATTACCGTCTCACCTGACCCGCTTCCGGATGATCCGGCTGCAACAGCAGCTGATCCTGCCACTGCCACTGATCCCAGGCCAAGTCCGAACTTCCTGATAAACTTTCTGCGGGACGAAGAATCATTTTCTTTCTTTTCCATTTGCATACTTTATAATCAGTGCAAGTCACGGACCCGGGTGCTCTTTCTTCCCGGCTGCAATGCCGGCCTAATGACTTTCCTGCCAGCCGGTGACTATACTCCTGAAATTGCTGACGGGTGACTTACCCATCGTGCTTACATAAAGATGTATAAACAAGAATATAACCGTCAGGAAACCAAGGACCACATGGAACTGGTCTGTAAGGAAAATGCCGCTGACTCCCAGGAATCTTTTAAGTATGAATTCAGGGAACATCAATGCCCAGCCGGTGACGAACAGCATCGGGAGTATCATGTACATTACGCCTACGTATGATACCTGTTGAAGCGGATTGAACTTACGGTCACGATCCACGGGAAAAGGCGCTTTCTCTCCCCTGAAATATCCGTATGCATAAAAGTATCCCTGCTGGAAGAGTCTTTTACCAAGACCTTTCAGTTTGATAAGATAGTGCCGTCCGTTTGCTGTAAAAAGATTTCCGGTAAAAAAGACAGTATAACTGATTGTCAGAAGCACTCCGCATGTGTTGTGTATGGCGACAGCTCTCTGGAAAGTAACTACCAGGGCATTTTCCGGGTTGGAATACAGCATGCTGAATCCTGTAACAATAAGGAAGAGACAGAGGATTCCGTTAGTGGCATGCCATAACCTTACCCAGACGGGATAGTGATAGAAATTGCTACTCATAATACTTCTTAACTGGCCTGATTATAATTCTGAAAATTGTATGAGCCCCGGCGAAGACAAGTACAAGTAAAATCACCAGCATACCTGTCAGGGAGATGAACTTACTCCTGTTGGCCCCTATCACATAAGAGTCATTGCTGAAAATGACTCCGTTAATAAAGCCCTCCTGGTCACGGCTCTCTTTTGCTGAATACTTGTAGAGCGTACCCATGAGTATGGAGTTCTGGCTGTGGCAATCAACGCATGAATTAACTGCACTGTCAGCAGACATTACCTCATGGGCAACCAGTACGCTGTCAGACATCCGGGTATGACAGTCAATGCATCTCACTGCAGCAAGATGCCTGTCCGGATCCGGAAGCCATTCATGCCTTGGAAGTACCATTGTAAGTTCCTTCTCAGTCACAAGGCCCATAATATCGGGGTTACCGTGGCAGTGAAGGCACATCTCATTGGATTTAAAGATGTTATCACGCTGACTGCCGGTCTCCCTTGCAAGAGGCCTGTAGTAGTGTGCATCATGGCACTGCCAGCAGGTAAATGCCCCTTCAGTTGCTGTGTAGTGTATACTTTTCTGATATTCAGCGTCTATCTCCTCAAACTTGTACTTTGCATAGGTAGGGTCATAACCGTGGCAATCAAGGCAACTCCACCCTGTCTCAAACCTGGTCTCAATAGCATGCGGGAACTTCCTGAATCCCTCACTGTGACAGTCAAGGCAGCTGAAACTCCAGTGGACAGAGTTATAATAAGCATCAGGACTCACAAAGTTATGCTCTGCCATAAGCTCCTTCCTTGACTGCCCGGTTACAGTGTCAGCAATACTGTAAACGAGTTTGCCATGGCATCTCAGGCAGTTCTGCTCATTGGCGTCAGCATATAGGCTGTGTTCCGCACCGCGGACCGCCTTTAGGGTGTCCTGCTCCTGGCCCGCTGCGTTCAGCGTGGCCAGGAGAGGCAGAATAAAAACAAACAATGGAAACTTTCTGAAAATCATATGCGTTTCAATCTGTTAGAACCGGACAGTCACGTTCAGCCCGATCAGGTAATTACCGTCACCGATGCTGTTCTGATTGTATACAAAGTTATACTGTCCAAGGATATCCTTGTAATTTGCAAAGAATATCTGGAATGCATGTGTTGCCGTTCCTATCTCCCATCCCAGTGCAAGCTGCGGCTTGGAATTGAATTCTTCATTTTCCTGTTTATTGAAGAGCTGATCATACTCTGCTATGATGCTGTGCGAGCCGGTCACATTGAACCTTGCCCCGGCCGAGATGCCGTAATGGGCATTCTTGTACCCGGTCTCAACTGCATTGAGCCAGATGAATGTAGGCGCCACCTGGAGAGAGAGCTTCTCTCCGAACTTGCGGGCAATAAGCAACTGGTTGAAGTATGAAAGACGATGTATCTCACGCCAGTCGTGAGCCGGTCCGAAAGTATTCTCATTCAGCAGGTTAAGGCCTATATTGCCGTAGTAGCTGAGAGATACCGGAACAGAGCCTGATGTTGTCTGCTGAAGTATGGCGAACTTCACGGCCAGGTCCTGGGCCTTGTAGTTCTTGGCTGTTCCCACGCCAATCATCAGCCTGTCGGTAATACCGTAGTTGAGCCCCAGACGGATGTTGGCCGGAGCCCATATCCCGAAGAGGTCATCGAGGGCATTGTTTACCGTCCCGAACCGGTGGTGAATCTCAAATTCGAGCATCCCCTTGAAGGGTGTGGCAACAGTCTGGTTGTCAATTAAGATACTGGTCTCAAAAACCCTTACGGGATAGTCTTCACTCTCCTGGCAGAATACCGGGAATGCAATCAGAGCCAGAATAACGGATATGGCAAATTTCTTCATGGTTAACATTGTTTTGGGGTTCCTGGATTTTAGTTTTTGTCTGCTCCCTGTGAGGCCCATAGTTTTATGATGTCCGTGACCGGGAGTAATAGTGTGTCAATCTGCAGCATCTGTGATCCGAATGCCGTTATTGACGAATGAATTGACAATACCCTGCTGGATGCCGGGGTAACTGTGTCAACATTCGCTGAGAGCTTGTCGTAAACCCTGTCCGCACTCCAGGAGCCGTGACAGCCCTGACAAAAGGGTGCAATAGTTTCCGAGAAGCTCACCGTTAGTTCCTGAGGTACTTCCTGCTTGGCCCAGGAATACTGCTCACACGAAGAGAGGAATGCCCCGCCTGCCACTACCAGGACGGCCATCACCAGTCTTGTTATCGATGCCTTTCGCTTCATTTTACTTTCTGTTATATGATTCACAAATATACCGGAATATGGACACCCCACCTCCCCATGCAAAGTGTATTTAAATTGATATACAGGTGTTTCTTGTCAATCGTGATATTGATATTTATCATCCGAAGAGCTGTCAAATGCTGTTAACGGGTGATGGCCAGGTTGTGCCAGACGTCAAAAAAACCGGTCGCTGAAACAGGCGGCCGGCTTATGACAGGACGGGCTGAATTAAAGTTTCAGCTTACCTTATACAGACCAAGTGTCTTTTCCTCGAATGAAGCAATAAATTCGGACCTGACCCTGTTTTCAGAAACGGCCTGGGATATGAACAATTCTGCCGATGTGGCATAGACCGCATCACGCTGTGCATCATGGAGCAGCAGGTAACCCATAACTATATTGGCTGCCATCTCCACCAGGCGTCTGGCGTGGAAATCTGTCAGTTCATTGTTGCCGGCTGCAAGAACCTGTGCCACCCTCTTTTCAAAATCATCAGTCAGGGAAATAAGCTCTTTGTGAAGGTGATCAAGCTCAGGCCTGAGCTCCTTCTTTTCATATTCGTGTATCTGGGCCAGGTATCCGCCCGTGGTAACGCCTCTTATTGCTGCAACAACCTGGAGCTGCGATGTGCCTTCGTATATCGAGGTTATGCGTGCGTCACGATACAGCCTCTCCACCGGGAAGTCCTTGATGAATCCGGCGCCACCGTGTATCTGAACGGCGTCATAGGCAATGCGGTTGCACCACTCGCTGGTGATGAGCTTGACCATCGGGGTGTAAATATCCGCAAGCCTTGTGTTGCTCTTCAGGTCCTCACGCTCTTCCTTCGTCAGAGGTCTTTCGGCACCGATGAATGACCATGCCTTGTAGGTGTCGACGAAACGGGCTGTCTCATAAAGCAGCGACCTCATCGCCTCAAGGCGAACCCTCATCAGAGTCAGCATCTCAAAGACGGCCGGAAACTGGTCTATGGTTTTGCCGAATTGCTTTCTCTCAGAGGCATATTTTCTGGCTTCTTCGTATGCAGCCTGTGCAATGCCCACCGACTGTGCTCCGACACCCAGTCTGGCTCCGTTCATAAGTGACATCACATATTTTATGAGTCCCATGCGCCGCTCACCGACCAGTTTGGCCGGGGCGTTGCGGAACACCAGTTCGCAGGTGGGTGAACCCTTTATGCCCATCTTGTTCTCTATGCGCCTGACGATGACACCGCCGTGTGCCCTGTCATATACAAATAGCGAGAGACCCCTGCCGTCTGTCGTTCCCTCTTCGGAACGGGCGAGCACAAGTGATATCTCGGCATCGCCGTTGGTGATGAAACGTTTTACGCCGTTGAGCAGCCAGGTGCCCCTGGCTTCGTCATAGTGAGCTTTGAGCTGCACAGCCTGGAGATCAGAGCCGGCATCCGGCTCGGTCAGGTCCATGGCGGCTGTGGCGCCCTTGTTGAAACGTGGCAGGAAATCCTGCCTGATGTCATCAGAGGCAAACTCAAGGATAGTCTCACCGCAGTCCTGCAGGCCCCAGATATTTGCAAATCCTGCATCAGCCCTTGAGACCAGTTCGGCAGCCATGACATAAGGAACCATCGGGAAATTGAGGCCGTCATACCTGCGCGGGAAGTTCATCCCTATCACACCCGCCCTTGTCAGAGCCTCGTGGTTCTCACGCGTTCCCCTTGCATAGGTAACGTGACCATCAGAAACAGTGGGGCCGTCATGATCCACATCCTCGGCATTGGGTGCAATTATATCGGCACAGATGGCTCCGATGATTTCAAGCACCTTGTCATAATTGTCCATGGCATCCTCAAAGTCATGCGGGGCATAATCATACTGATCCCCGTCCCTGTAATCCATCTCCTTCAGCCTGACGATCTTTTCCATCGCCGGGTGTGTCAGGTGGAACCGGAGGTCCCTGTTGTCTGTATAGAAATTTGCCATTACTGTTTTTATTTGCGTTCGGACTGCTGTTTGTTTACCTGGCGTTGGCCTTGTAATATTTGATGAGCCTGGGTATGACCTCGGCCACGTCGCCGTTGATCACATAGTCGGCAATACTGTTGATGGGGGCCATCGGGTCATTATTGATTGCAATGATCTTACCGCTCTGGTTCATCCCTGCCGTGTGCTGTATCTGCCCGGAGATGCCACAGGCAATGTAAAGCTTCGGTCTGACGGTGACACCCGTCTGTCCTACCTGTCGTTCGTGGCCTGCGTAACCGGCATCGACAGCGGCTCTTGAGGCTGCCACCTCACCTCCGAGCAGCGAAGCAAGTTCGTAAAGCATGGCGAAGTTTTCCTTCGAACCTACTCCGTAACCGCCTGATACAATTATCTGTGCCGATTTGATGTCAACCTTGCGGGCCTCCATGTGCCTCTCGATGATCTCAACTGCAAGGTCTTCGGGTTTGATGAATGCGGAGACATCAATTCTCCTGAGTTCTCCCCTGTAATTCTTGTTTATGATTTCGCGCTTCATCACCCCCTCGCGGACAGTGGCCATCTGGGGCCTGTGGTCAGGGTTGATGATTGTGGCGATTATATTGCCTCCGAAGGCAGGCCTGATCTGGTATAACAGGTTCTTATATGTGGTGTCAGTCTTCTTTACGTAGTGATCGCCTATTTCCAGGCTGGTGCAATCTGCCGTCAGGCCGCTGTGCAGCGCCGAGGAGACCCTGGGGCCAAGGTCGCGGCCGGTTGTTGTTGCGCCCATAAGCGCTATCTGCGGCTGTTCCTGCTTGAAAAGGCCGGTAATAACCGATGTGTAGGGCATTGTGCGGTAGTGCTCAAGGACCGGGTCATCGCCCAGGTGCACAACGTCAACGCCGTAAGGGAAAAGCTCGTTTTCAATGCCATCCAGACCGCTCCCGAGTACCAGTGCCTCGAGCCGGCAGCCAAGGGTGTCAGCAAGTGATCTCCCCCTGGTAAGCAGTTCAAGACTCACCTCGGCAGGTCTGCCTTCATCAAGTTCGCAAAAGACGAATAGATTGTTCACTGCAGTTATTTTTATCCGTTTATCAACCAATAGTATGATTCTCAAGCAACTCCCTCACAAGCGATTCGATGTCGCCATCCGAAGCAGTCAGCCTCTTCGACTCCTTTGACTGGAGTATGACGTTCTCTATCTCCTTGACCTTTGTGGGTGACCCGGAAAGTCCGAGTTTTTCGGGGTCGGCTCCGATGGCATCAACTCCCCATTCGGTTATTTTTATTGCCGGCCTGCCGGCTGCGATATAGTCTGAGCTCTCTGCCTGCAGTTCAGTGTCAGTGCGTGCATATTTGTACTTCATTACCAGCTTCGCGTTGCGATACCGGCAGGCAGGTGCGGTGCCGTTGACTGTCACCACCAGCGGCAGCGGTGCAGAGACGTTCTCCACACCCCGTTCCAGCCTGCGGCGGATTATGAGTCTTTCACCTTCGAAATGCATCTCTTCGGCATATGTCACCTGCGGCCATCCAAGCTTCTCAGCCACCTGCGGTCCCACCTGTGCGGTGTCACCGTCAATCGCCTGCCGTCCGCCGATCACCAGGTCGGGCGCCAGTCTTCGCACTGCAAGTGCAAGTGCGTATGATGTGGCAAGGGTGTCTGACCCCGCGAAGGCCCTGTCAGTGAGCAGTATACCGTCATCGGCGCCGCGGTACAGACCCTCACGGATTATCTCCGCGGCCCTCACCGGGCCCATTGTCAGCAGCGTCACCGTCACCCCTTCATAGCTCTCCTTTATGCGAAGTGCCTGCTCGAGTGCGTTCAGGTCCTCGGGATTGAAAATGGCTGGCAGCACGCTCCTGTTGACGGTGCCGTCAGCTTTCATGGCATCAGGGCCCACATTGCGCGTATCAGGAACCTGCTTGGCAAGTACAACGATCTTGATTCCGTTCATCTCATTCTCGCTTTTGAAGGGGCAAATATAATAATAAAACGATACCGCAAAACCGGGTAAAACTAATTTACCGAAATCCGTTCGAAACATAATTGTCATATATGATGCTGAAAGATAGATTTATAACATGTCATATGTGAACATAAACCTGATACGGTCGAAAATGCGAACTTCTTTATCAGCTTCAGCGGCACAGCTATCGAAAAATCAGTTAATTTCGCCGCCGACTCAGCAATACTTTTTTTTATCTCTCCGATGAAAGGTAAACCCTACGCAGCGCTTGTTCTTTCAATGATCTTCTGGTCATTTTCATTTGTCTGGTTCAAGGTGGCAAACGCCGACTATGACCCTGTGGCCATTGTGTTTATCAGGCTGTGCCTGGCTATTGTCTTCCTTTCAGGGTTCCTTTGGATTACCGGGCGCTTTATGAGGGTAAAGAAGGGAGACCGCAAGTACTTCTTCCTGCTGGCCCTGTTTGAACCTTTCTTCTACTTCCTGGGTGAGAGCTTCGGATTGACATATGTATCCTCCACCGTGGGATCCGTGATCATCTCCACCATACCGGTCTTTGCAGTCATCTTTGCATTTGTGATTTACCGTGAACGGTTGAAACTGATCAACTACATGGGTGTGATTTTATCATTTATTGGTGTGATCATATTCATTACCAACAGCACCGGCAGCATCAACCTGAATCCCAAAGGGCTGGCCCTCATGTTCCTGGCGGTGGTTTCAGCAGTGGGATACAACATGGTCCTTCACCGGCTTGCATATGACTATGATCCTGTTACGATAGTCAACATCCAGAACATAATAGGCGCCATACTTTTCCTCCCGATCTTCCTGATATTTGATCTTAAGGATCTTATAGCCACAGGAATCGTTGCGAAGAGCTTCGGTGCCATAGTTCTTCTTTCTGTCTTCGCCTCGTGCGGAGCCTTCGTTCTCTTTGCCTATTCAGTCAGGCATGTGGGTATAGCCCGTGCCAATATCTTCAGCAACCTGATCCCGGTGTTTACCGCGCTCTTTGCATTCATGATTGTTGGCGACAGGCTTACTGTGCGGAACGGAGTTGGAATGGCGGTGGTTATAGCCGGCCTCTTCCTTTCGCAGGCCGGGAAGAACAGGAAGGCCGTGGTTGACACCGACTTCGCGGGAAGAAGTGCCTGAAAACCCTGAAAATGCAGCTTTAATCA
>DAIDJT010000064.1 GCA_027451265.1 Bacteroidales bacterium
GTGGTGGCCGAAGACCTGGCCATGGTGAAGGAGAGAATGAACTCAGGCTACCAGATCCGCGCCTCATACGAAGCCTACCAGGCATTGCGCGATAAGAATGAGGTCAAGGATATGAGATACAAATTCTATTAACAGCAGAATTTGTTTAACCATAACAGTAGAGGCAGGGATGAGACCTGCCTTTATTGTTTCCTGCGTTTCAGGCGCCGTGCCACCTCTGCCTCGTCATGGTCCTTCGACAGGGAACTGACAAATCCGGCAGGGAGATTATAAACGTCGAGCATTATCAGCCCGTCAAGGCAGTTGTTGAAGTCAGGATCAACATTAAAGCCTATGATGCGGGCGTTGACCTCGAGGTATTTCTTCAGCAGTACTGGTATGCGGTAACCGTTGTCAACATCACTGACCACCTTCTCAACCTTGCTGATGTCCCTCTCCGCGGAAGAGATGATTATTTCACTGTCTATCCGCCTGTCAATCTGCGGGTTGAATTTTTTTCTGGGCTTGATATGCCTGGCCATCTCACTATCAAAGAAATTGTTCCTGACAAACTCAACTATCAGTGACTTGGAAAAATCGGAGAATTCGTTGCTGATGCTTACCGGGCCAATAAGATAACGGTAACCGGTGTTCTGCAGCAATACCGTAAGCAATCCTTTCCAGAGCAGGAATAGCGGCATCGCCTTTTTCTGGTACTCCTTCACTATGAATGACCGGCCCAGCTCCAGTGACTCAGCCAGGTAGGGTTCAAAGGAAGTTTGTATCCTGAAGAGGGAGTTGATGTAAAAACCCTTTATGCCGTACTGGCTGATGATCTCCATTCCCTTCCCGATCCGGTATGCCCCTACGAGGGTGCCGGCTGCCTCATCCCAGACCACAAGGTGATGGTAATAAAAATCATACTCATCTAGGTCCGTTGCCCTGTTTGTGCCTTCACCCACTGCCCTGAAGGTCACCTCGCGCAACCTGCCTATCTCCCTGATAAGGTTTGGTATTGTCCTGGTGGGTGCAAAAAGCACTACAAAGTTTCCGGCAGTGAACAGTTCGCATGAATGCCTGGCGGCTTGTACCTCTGACAAAAGTGATGCCCTGTCAGCCGGCCGGGCAACCGGTTCCTGCCGGATGCTGCGCCGAGGCATGAAACCGGAGAAGAATGGTTTAGCCTCCAGCGATGATCCGAGAGAATAGGTACGTGCCCTCAGATAGCGGCCGAAACGGGCTGCGTCACCGAAACCGGCCTGCTCTCCGGCCGAAAGGGCCCGGCCTATGCGTACCTTTATGATTTTATGGCGTTTGTTTATAAACTCTGACCCTAGCTTAGCTGTGCTCAGCAAAGGGTGAACACGCCCGAGGATATGATACCATCTTGAATTCGTCCCATGAAAATATACCGGGATAACCGGCACCCCGGCCACCTTAATTTCACGCAGGATCTGCTCCTGCCACTCCCGGTCAGTTATCAGGCCTGAATCCGACTGGTATGCCGAGACCTCGCCGGCGGGGAAAAGCGCCAGGCCGTGACCTTCCCGTACATAAGCCATAGCCTCCTCCATCCCTGCCCCGGAAATCTTCATTTCACGCCTCTGGCCTTCAGTGTATGCCGGGACGATCAGATCCTTCAGCGGGTCTATCTTCTGAAGCAGGAAGTTGGCCATCACCCTGACGTCGGGACGGCGGCTGGCCAGTATCTTCATCAGGATCAGGGCGTCAATCCCCCCGAAGGGATGGTTTGATACCGTAATAAATGAACCTGTGGCCGGGATGTTGTCCATGTCCTTGTCCGGTACTTCATACCTGATGTCAAGATGTTCAAGGATGGAGTTGATGAATACGGCCGGATCATTGTCATAGGTGCTTGCGTAGACCTTGTTCAGCTTGTTGTAACGAAAGATCTGCATCAGGGCGTGGGCTATCACAACCCCGCCTGGTATGTCAAGATTTGTGGCCCTGGCCAGCTCCCTTGAGGTCACTAGTTTCATGTGCTGCTTTTTCTATTATCAGCGGGAGGGCATCTTCCCAACCCAGCGGCATTATATGAACTCCGCTGATTCCCTTTTTTGCCCTGAGTTTTACAAGCGTCTCAGCGGTAATGGCGATGCTCTCTCCTGCAAAGTTGTCGCTGGAATCGGCCAGCCTTTTAATTACCTTCTCCGGCACTGTCACCCCAGGGATTCTGTCATTGAGGTACCTTGCCAGGGAAAGCGACTTCAGGGGGCTTATTCCCACCAGGATTTTCACTTTGTCAAGCAGGCCCTCCCTGTCAAGCTGTTCAAGCCACGGGTCAAGGCGGTCAGGGTCAAATACCAGGTTGGTCTGAAGGAACTGTGCCCCGGCGTTGATCTTCTTCCTGTCACGGATGACCTGAAGCTTCGGATCCTGTGCAAAGGGGGCTGCAGCAGCTCCGAGGAACAGCTGCGGCTTGTTTTTTATCTCCCTGCCGTCAAGATAAATACCTTCATCGCGCATCCTTCTTAGTATCCATAGCATCTGCACCGAGTCAACGTCGATTATGTTCATGTTGCTCCGCGGTGCGGGGCCGACCCGGGGGCTGTCGCCCGAGAGGCAGAGGATGTTGTGCACGCCGAGGGCGTTGGCGCCGATAGCCTGTGACTGCAGGCTGTTGCGGTTATTGTCGCGGGCGGAGATCTGCATAACCGGGTCGGCCCCGAGAGAAGCCGCCACGGCTGAGCATGCCGCGCTTGACATCCGCGGTACCGCAGATGATCCGTCGGTGAAATTGATTGCCGCAACGTAAGGCATGACCGTCAGTATCTTCTCCCGAAGCCTGGCCGTGGCGGCTGTGAGCGGCGGCGTCACCTCGGTGGTGACAACGAACCTGCCGCTGTTCAGCTCCCTCTCCAGGGCCGACTGCGGCACGGTGACAGCCCGGGGGTGATACTCCGCATCACCCTTCCACCACGCTGGTTGGCGGATTGGTCTGAAGACTTTTTCCTCAAGTGCAGCACCCAGGCTCTGTCCATGCCTGCGTGAAGGGATGAAGATATTCCTCAGGCCTGTCATCCGTGCCGTACGCAACACCTCACCCCAGGTCTCGGTACCGGCCCTGTCCCAGTCTACCGGCGGCAGAACCTCGAGCAGTTTATGCTCACGGTGCATCCTTAGTGACCGTTCATATATCAGGTACCAGGCGCAGCGACGTGTCGGGTCAACGTAACACCATCCGTCGGTGACGCCGCCGCACGGACCGTTGCGAATCCCCTTGGGGCATGACATATGACAGATGAATGCCGTCTCCTGCAGCAGGCAGTTACCGCACATCCTGCAACCGAAAAGCGGTCCTTTGACCACTCTCTCGGTCAGTGCCAGCAAACGCTTTGCGGCGGGCTGCCTGCTGAAAGGACGGAATGCAGGCTGCCAGCGCCGGAGTGGCGTGAAGACAGCCATCAGTCTGTCAGATGATGTACATGTTTATGAGTTGCTCATAAAGCTCCTGCCTGCCGCTGATCTTTTTGGGTTCACCAACCTTACCAGCCAGCTTGTGCAGGTCTTCCAGTGTAAGCTTGCCGTTCTCGTAGAGAGCGCCGTCGCCCTTATCAAAGGAGGCATACCTTGCCTTGCGCATCTTCAGGTAATCGGAGTCTTTAAGGATGCGGTCAGCAATCACAAGGCCACGGGCGAAGGTGTCCATCCCGTTGATGTGGGCTATGAAGAGATCTTCAGGATCGGTGGAGTTACGGCGCACGTGGGCATCGAAGTTGATACCGCCGGTTTTGAAACCTCCTGCCATCATTATTACAAGCATCGCCTCGGTGATCTCATTAATATTTGTCGGGAACTCGTCGGTATCCCACCCGTTCTGGTAGTCTCCCCTGTTGGCATCAATGCTGCCCAGCATGCCGGCATCAGCTGCCGTCTGCAGGTCATGCTGGAATGAATGGCCCGCCAGGGTTGCATGGTTGACCTCCACGTTTAGCTGGAAATCCTTGTCGAGGCCGTAGTGACGCAGGAACCCTATCACAGTGGCAGCATCATAGTCATACTGGTGCTTGGTTGGCTCCATGGGCTTGGGCTCTATGTAGAACATGCCCTTGAAACCTTTCTTGCGTGCATAGTCGCGCGCCAGGGTAAGCATCATTGCAAGATGCTCGAGCTCACGTTTCATATTGGTATTATGAAGTGAGAGATAACCTTCGCGACCGCCCCAGAAGACATAACCCTGCCCGCCAAGTGAAATGGTGGCGTCAATTGCATTCTTCAGCTGAACGGCTACGTTGGTGAGAACGTTGAAATCGGGGTTGGTGGCTGCGCCGTTCATGTAACGGGGATTGCCGAACACATTTGCCGTTCCCCAGAGAAGTTTCATGCCTGTCTCTTTCTGCCTGGCCTTAATAACAGGCACCCACTTTTCAAGCCGCTTCTCAATCTCGAAGACTGATCCGTCGCCGACGAGGTCAGTGTCATGGAAGCAATAGAACGGAGCACCAATCTTGTCAAAGAACTCAAAAGCCATGTCAAGCTTGACCTTGATCCTGTCATCGCCCTCCATTCCGTCATACGGGAAATTCCTGGTCTTTGCACCGAAGGTATCTGTACCGTCACCACAGAATGAGTGCCAGTACGCAATTGCGAAACGGAGGATATCCTTCATTTTCTTTCCTCCCACCTTTGCTTCGGGGTCATACCATTTGAATGCCAACGGGTTTTTCGAGTCCCTGCCTTCATACTGAATCTTCCCTATACCGGGGAAAATTTCGCTGTTGATCTTTTTTGCCATATATCTGAAATTGTTTGTTTGAATGAATCTCTGTGTCAAGGGGCTGCCTGCTTCCGAATTCACTGCTTCGTTATTTTTCCTTTTTGCCGGGTTGCCCCGAATATCCGGTTATTCGTAAATCTGGTTTTCAAGGATATCGAGCCACTCCTGGTACTTTTCCTCATAAATCATTGCCAGCCGCTGGTCCGGTTCGCTTGACCGGGTCACTTTCAATCCGCTGAAAGCTTCACTTTCCGACCTGTAGAAACCACAACCAATTCCTGCCCCGCGTGCCGCGCCAACTGACCCGTCTGTATTATAGAGTGATATAACTGTTGAAGTAAGGCTTGACAGTATGTCACGGAATACTTTGCTGAGAAACATGTTTGACTCACCTGCGCGAATCACTGACGGATTAATGCCAGTTTCCTTCATTATTTCGAGGCCGAAGCGGAAAGAGTATGCTATTGATTCCTGAGCCGCACGGTAGAGGTGTCCCTGCTTGTGGATATTGAAGTTGAGGCCGTAGACCGAGGCACCGATATCCTTATTGCGGAACATTCTCTCGGCACCGTTGCCAAAAGGAAGCATGAACAGCCCCTCGCTACCCGGTTCAACGGCTGCCGCGAGGTCATTCATTTCAGGGTAACTGAGTCCTGCACCGGTGTTTCTCTTCAACCAGGAGTTAAGAATGCCAGTCCCGTTTATGCAGAGCAGTACCCCCAGGCGGGTCATTCTTTTAGTATGATTGACATGCAGGAAGGTATTGATGCGTGACATCGGGTCAAACTGGGTAATGTCAGTGACGCCGTAAATGACTCCGGATGTTCCGGCGGTTGTTGCCACCTCTCCGGGCTGCAACACATTAAGTGACAGCGCATTGTTCGGTTGGTCACCTGCCCTGTAAGATACCGGGATACCTGGAGTAAGCCCCAACCCGGCAGCCACTGAAGCCGTCAACTCACCCTGACGGGAGAAAGAGGGAACAGCATCGGCAAGCAGGTCAGGTGATATCCCGTAATGATCAAGGAGCTCTCCGGATAATTCGTTTCTCATGAAATCCCAGAAGATTCCCTCTGACAGGCCGGAGAAAGAGGTTTTGATCTCGTCCGTAAGCCGCATGGCCAGGTAATCACCAGGGAGCATTATCTTGTAAATGTTTTCATAGACGGAGGGCTCGTTTTCCTTTACCCATGCCAGCTTCGATGCCGTGAAATTACCGGGAGAGTTTAGCAGATGGTGCAGGCAGAAGTCTTTCCCCAGCCTGTCAAACGCCCTTTCACCAATTTCCACAGCCCGGCTGTCACACCATATTATTGATGGGCGAAGCACTTTTTTGTACCTGTCCACGGCTACCAGCCCGTGCATCTGGTATGAGATGCCGATTGCGCCTATGTCTTTCCGTTTTGTCCCCAACGGTTCAAGGCATGCGGAAAGCGCCAGGGTGAAGTTTTTCCACCACTGCTCCGGATCCTGTTCGGCCCAGCCGGGTGCAGGTGCGGAGATCTCCATTTCTGAGGGAGGGTAAGATGAAGTGGATAAAGCCAATCCGGTTGCTCCGTCAATAACGGAGACCTTTACCGATGAACTGCCGAGGTCAATTCCAAGTAATAGCATAGGGTTTTGTTTTATGAAAAATTTCTGACTGCGGTGATAAATGTACGGATATTTTCCGTAGGAGCATCAGGAGGCATTCCTCCCCCGCATGACCAGATAATTCCTTTAGTGTCACCGGCCTCGCGCATCATGCTGATGACGCCGGCTTCCACATCGGCAGGAGTGCCCATGGCAAGCACATCTCTCGGGGGAAGATTTCCCAAAAGGATGACACCGTCACCGGAAAGCTTTCTCATCTCGGTTATGGAATGGTTGAAACTGAAATTGAAGAGGTTGATACCGATCTCCTCCAGGTAGGGGGCTGTAATCAGACCGGCAGCATCATTGTGGAAGAAACCCACCCTGGGATTGAATGTACCATAAATTCGTTTGAGGTGGGGCAGGACAAATGTCTCAAAATCAAGCTGACCCAGGAACCCGACGATGTCATCAAGGATCAGCACCCCCTCTATGTCAGGAAATTTTTCATACTGCAGTTCAAGCCAGTCTATGACAAAGTCAGTAATCACCGTAAGCGCTTTTTGTGCCTCATCGGGTGTGAGCGCCAGCGCCATCATAAAGTCAGTTGTGCCGAAGAGAAACGAGGCTATGTTAAGAGGGCCCCTGCTTGATGCAAACCGGTAGTGACAACCGCTCTCCTTCACCCTGTCCTGGTATTTCGCCATCCGGCTGATGACAAAGGGCAGAAGACCGTCGGTTTTCACGCATGGCTTCGCCAGCGAAGTAATGGCTTCGGTGGTGCAGTTCAGCTTCACCGGGTGAGGAAAGTCGTTCTCAGTCCATACCAGCTTCGTGCCGAAAGCTGAAGGCTCAGTGCACATTCCGTACTCAGACCAGAATCCGGGAAGGAACATGACATCGGGAAATGAATTCATGGCGTGCAGGTTAGCCCTAAACCACGTCTCGGGATCAGTGAAGTATTCAAGTATTGTCGTTTTGTTCCAGCCGGGAAGCCACGGGCTGTCAATTATGAAACCCACGGGCCTTTCCCGCATCTCTTCCCCTTTTACCACCTTCAGGAGGGTCTCCCAGTGTCTGTCATTCATAATGTCAGGTCGTACTTCGTTAAAAAATTTCAAATGCCCGGAACATAATAAAACTTCAGTCCACGGTAATATTCAAGAGTATGTTGTGGCTGCTCCACCCCTTCCGGGAAGGGCATCCGTGAAAAAGTCTGAAAATAAAGCAAACAGGCATCTTTCCACCACCGTGATTCATTTGCCTGAATGGCCAGCATCTGCCTGACATGCTCATACTGTTCCCTGTCAATCTTGTCCTCCAGTGTCGTCCAGTATCCACGAAAGCCATCCACGGTATTCACCCCTTCCTGGTATTTGAGGCACATTTCATTCCACAGTGTTCTTCCTGATTTCATCTGATAATTCCATGGCAGATGGTGGAACCATAGCAGCAGGTTTTCCGGGCAGCTGTGAGGGTCATTGAACACCTCATTCAGGGGCGGGAAATACTGGCTGACTGCGTTGCTGCCTGCCGTGGTGCGGTCAAACCCGATTCCGGCAGTGTCTGCCCTGTGGTAATATACCGAGGTCCAGTCCGGACGTCCGTGGTCAACCCATGGGCCCGGCCCCCAGTGATGCCCTTCGGCCATGATGTGGTGCAGCCCGAGGGGGGTCATGTAATTCACCGCCGCTTCCCTGGAGCTGAGCATCATTTTGCATATTCCCGAGGCGATGGAAGGATCACGGGTCAGGGTCATCCTGATCCACTCCATGGCAATCTCCTCTGGTGAAAGGTCAGGATTCCATGCCAGCCGGCCGAAGGAATACCAGTTGGCCTGGCCGAACAGGTGGCCCGTCCAGTTCCTTTCAGAACCGATGTTGGCCACCCCGGCAATACCTGTCAGGCTATGGCTGTGAAGTGTGCCGTCAATAACCTTTGAAACCTCTGATCGCGGACCTGCGGCGTAGGTGTCACTCCGGAGCACCTCGCTGTAGAGAGAGGCCAGGTATACAAGGTGAGTGGCGCAACCGAGATACTCCTGGGTTACCTGGAACTCCATCATCAGCGGCGTTGATGGCATGGCGCCGAAGAGAGGATGGAAGGGCTCTCGGGGCTGAAAATCAACAGGGCCGTTTTTCACCTGTACCAGGACATTGTCGCGGAACTTGCCGTCAAGTGGCACGAACTCATTATAAGCCTGTTTCGCCCTGTCAACGGGCACATTGTTATCATAGACGAATGCTCTCCACATCACGATGCCGCCGTAAGGTGACACAGCATCAGCAAGCATATTTGCACCGTCGGCATGTGAACGGCCGTAGTTCTGCGGCCCTGGTTGCCCCTCCGAATTGGCCTTCACGAGAAAACCACCGAAGTCTGGGATCAGTGCGTATATCTCAGCGGCCTTATCCTTCCACCAACGGATGACACCGGGGTCAAGGGGATCAGAAGTGGGCAGGTTACCTGTCTCCTGCGGAGCACTGAAACGTGCGGTGAGATAAACCTTTATGCCGAAAGGCCTCATTACGTCAGCCACGGCGGCAACCTTTGCAAGGTACTGGGGAGTGAGCGCCAGGGCATTTGCATTGACATTGGTTATGACGGTACCGTTTATTCCTATGGAGGCATTTGCACGGGCATAATCACGGTAGCGTGGGGAGATGTACCCTGGCAGAAGATGCCAGTTCCATATTGAGCCGCCGGCATAACCCCTCTCCACCGTCCCGTCAAGGTTATCCCAGTGGTTCAGGAGCCGCAGTGCCATCGCAGGCCTCTCGGTGATGCTGAGGTTGTCAAGCTGAGATTCAGTGCTTATTAATCTCAGAAGGTGAAACAGACCGTATAGCACACCTTTATCTCCCCCGGAAGCGACAACAGTAATGTTCCGTCTCCCCTGTTTCACGGTCCTTATGATATAACCTTCCTCACCCGTATGGCCAGGTGCGACGTCAGGGAGAAGTGAGGCAATATAGGCAGATGAGCTGAAAGTTCCTGCAACGATGGTACCACTGCCTGATGGTTCGGTTACCTCATTGATCTTCATGCCGGTCAGTTCTGACAGCCCTGCGATAAATTCATCATGGGCAGTCTTCAGTACCGGTGAGTCTCCGGTTATCATCACGTTCTCAAACCTCCGGTTGCACTCCTTCAGGCAGGTCCTGTCAGTCAGGGGTTCATTCCTGAGCCAGAGCCTGTACCCGTCATCAGCCCGGACCGGTCCGGCCGTTGCAAGAACGAAGATGATCAGAAGGGTTGTATAGGCTCTGTACATGGCTATGATGATTGGCCCTGTCTGAGCGATGACTGCCTGACTATCAGTTCATGGCTCAGGGTGATGGAGTTTACCTTCTCGTACTGTGTCCCTTCAAGAATCCTGATCATTGTAGATGCAGCCACTTCACCCATGGCTCTGCCCGGATAACGTACAGTTGTAAGGTTGGGCTCCACGATACGTGATACCGGATCATCATTGAATCCTGCCACCGCTATGTCATCAGGCACCCGGAATCCTTTGCGCTTCAGTTCGCAGATGAGTGATACAGCCGAGTTGTCATTTGCGGTGAAGATGCCGTCAGGCATTGTACCATTGTTAAGAAGTCTGGAGATAATTGCAACCCCGGAGTTATCTCCGAGGTCAGTGACAATCAGCATCTTATCATCAAAGTCTATCGAGTTGTCAGCCAGGGCCTGGCGGTATCCGCGGTACCTGTCATTGTAAACGTTTCTGTTTAAACTGCCTGCAACATGCACAATTTTTCTGCAACCCTGGTCAACAAGATGTTTGGTTGCGTCATATCCCGCCCTGTAATTGTCAATGACAATGCTGACACAGTTGCCGCACTCAAAAACCCTGTCAAAAAAAACCAGGGGTATGTCCTTACGCAGTACACTGGCAAATGCATTTTTTGTTTTGGTTTCATATGAAAGCGAGACCAGCATCCCGTCAACCCGGCTGTTAAAGAGGGCCTGTATGTTCGCCTCCTCAAGGTTTGCAGATTCCTCGCTCTGACTTATAAGCAGCTGGTAACCAGCCTTATTTGCCACCTTCTCCATACCGGAAATGACTGTTGACATGAAGTGACTGTCAATCCTGGGGATTACCACCCCCAGTGTCCTTGTGCGCATCTGTCTGAGGTTAGCTGCAAACTTATTATGCTGGTAGCCCATCTCCCGGGCTGTTTGCATTATCTTTTTCCGCA
>DAIDJT010000065.1 GCA_027451265.1 Bacteroidales bacterium
AGCTTTTCTTCCGTTGTACCGCTCAGGTCCATCACCGGTTCAAGCCTGGCTATCACATCGGAGGCTATGCCTCTGTCAGCCATCTCCTGCCGCACACCTTCCCGGCCTATTTTCTCAAGTTTGTCAATTGCAACCGTAATATCTGTTATCCTCTCCGCTGCCCCAGCTATCTCGGCTATCCCGGCGAGGATCTTCCGGTTATTGATCTTGATTATGATGTTTATTCCCAGTTCCCCGAAGATGCGGTCAATTATCCTCACCAGTTCTGCTTCATTCAGAAGTGAGTCGCTTCCGATGACATCGACGTCACACTGGAAGAACTCCCTGTACCTGCCTTTCTGGGGTTTGTCTGCCCTCCATACGGGCTGAATCTGGTACCTGCGGAAAGGGAAGCTGATCTCATCACGGTGCTGCACCACAAAGCGGGCAAAAGGAACGGTAAGATCATACCTGAGTCCCTTTTCACTTATATGCTGTGTCACTGATGATGTGTCTGCAGCACTGAGAGCTGACGGGGCCAGGCCAGCCAGGAAATTTCCCGAGTTAAGAATCCTGAAGATGAGCCTGTCACCCTCTTCCCCATACTTGCCAAGAAGTGTTGAGAGGTTTTCCATAGCCGGTGTTTCTATCGGAAGATAGCCATAGAGCGAAAAGATCTTCCTGATGATGCCGAAGATATAGTTGCGGCGGAGCATCTCCGACGGAGAGAAGTCGCGTGTGCCCTTGGGGATGGAAGGTTTCTGAGCCATGTCGGGAAATTGTTTCCCGGCAAAAATAGGAAAAAAAAGGTGTATGGGAATTATATCACCCCGGATACAAAGCGCGCATCAATATGACTTAATGGCAGGTCTGAGACCTGTCGTTACCGAATTGTGATGATAAATTGTTTATTGGATGAAGGGAATTGATATCGGGTATTTGAAGACCTCACCCTTTGAGGCCTTTATGCTGGCTATAATGACGCATACGAGCTCAAGGATGCCCAGGGCAATAAGGAGAGGAATGCCAACGATGATGAAACAGAGAGGAATCAGGAGCACGGAATAGAGCAGCATTGAAATCTGGAAGTTCAATGCTGACTTCCCGTTCATGTCAACCCAATCCGACTGGTCTTTCCTTGACACCCAGCAGATAAGCGGACCGATGATCCCTCCGAAGGGGAAGAAATAGCCGGCAAAGGTTGACAGGTGGCAGAACATTGCCCAGTCGCGCTCTGATTGTGTGTATGTTTTGATCTCTTCCATCGTTTTTTTCTTAAAGACGGTTTTCCTGTTAAAGTGCTGCATCCTCAGAAGCGTGCAAGCCTCCTGAAGTCGGTTACCAGGAGGCCGCTTGCATTTTTACTGTCAACCAGATGGCTGTCATAGTAATACATTATCGCATCATCGGTGCCAATAAGTGTCTTCATGCAGGTGCCTGTCTGTTTTACGCCTTCAGGTCCCACCTTGTGCACAATGAGGATATCTTCCTGTTTTTCCTCAATTGCCCGGATGATTTCGTCCTCATCAACTATCCTGACCTTGTACGGGTAATATGACGCTATCTTTTCAGGGGTTTTAACTTCGGGAGCCAGGTCTGCCTGGCGCACAAGTATTGTCTTGTCCCTGATTTCAGGGACATTTTTGTTGTAGTATTTGAGATACCGGAGTGCCGAGAGGGTGGGGTTCTTCATCACCAGCCCGGCATGATACTCCATAAAACGGATGATGAGGCCAAGCTTGTAGCTGTACTCTTCCTCGGGAGCTCCGGAGAAGCAGAGTGGTATTGCGCAGAATTCCGGCATCTGGTCAAGTTCATCCACGTCTGCGCCCAGTAAAAGGTTCAGGAAGTCATATGTGGAGCCCGACTTGTCATTGCTGAAGTTGGTAATTGTAAGCACCAGGAATGACCATGCAGGGTCATTGCGCATTACATTGAACTCCTCCACGGTAATGAACTTAACCGGCGTAGCCTTCCAGTATTTGTTTACTGCAGCCTTTATCTCAGCATTGTAAAACGAAAAAGGATCATCTTCCATGACCACGCATGTGACAGATTTTTTGAATTTCTCCGCGTCATCGAATGTTGGATAAGGCCTCTGCTGGGCTGTGAGGGCCGCTGTACAAAGGAAAGCAAGGGTAAAAAGTGCGTACTTGTTCATGAAACAGTTATTTGCCTGAAGGAAGCATAACCGGATGCCGCTCATTGAACTTCCTCAGGTAGACGAACATCATTTTTTTCTGGTTTTTGTTGCGCATCGAAACAAATTCCTCATAAAGCTGAGGGTCACGCATCAGAAGAGCCTCAAGGTTCTCAAGATTGTATTCATAGGTCTTTCCTGTCTCGAAATCAATCATGAACATCTCGAGGTCAGTACGTGATGTATTCCGGTTGTATGGGGACCCGCCATAATAGTACGGATCATAATAGCGTGAGGAGTAGTAAGGATTATAGGAATAAGGTGAGTAGAATGAACGGTAGGGAGAGTAGTATGGATCATAATACCCGTAAGGGTTGTACCCTGTCTGGGTTGTCACATCAGCCACGAAATGGATAATTGAACCGAAGAAGGTAATGCGGTTGAAGTTGTTCTGTACCTTTGCATAGAGAACCCCGTTCCTGGCGAAGCCCCAGATTGCATCCTTTTCTATCTCCTGCCTGACTCCCAGGTTATCATAGAAATAGATTTTTTCGGATGAGATCACCTGGTCAAAGAAGTCCTTATCATTGTAATCAACTGATGTAAAGAGCTTTGCCTTGGGGATAGGGCTGTTTGTCTTGACCATGTCGAAGTTCAGGTATATCCCGTCCCTGAACTTGAAGTCAGGAGTATACTGAACAAGAGTATCCCCCTGCTGCGCCCTGGTGATGCCAGTGGCAATCAGGACAGCGATCAGTGTCAAAAAGCCCTTTTTCATCGCACTCTTTTTCAGATTTTACTTCAAAAACTATACCGTTAGGCAAAAATAATCTTTTATAAGCACTGAAAGCAAGGCTCCCTTCATCTTTATTGAAATTGATGTATCTTTGAATGACGCTAATCTACTGCATTCACGATATGCCGAACAAATCAAGACCATCAGCCATCCCGCACTCAGACCTTGTGACCCGGTGGACCCGTGACCGGATATTGCTGCCGGTTTCTGTTGCCCTTTTGCTGGTGGTGATTGCGCTTGTAACAGCGGTAGTGGGGCTGGTGTACGTGCCTGTTGCGGCAGGCGTCATTGCCCTGGTGCCGTTGGTGCTGGCGATAATTGAGCTGCGCAAACTCATTGCAGACAACAGGGAGATAATGAAGGAGCTGGCATCAATAGCGGAAAGGAACGAGGAGGTGATCAACTCCTTTTCTCACAAGATAAGGGAGCCGCTCAATAACCTCGTCCTGCTTGGAAACATGCTCAGTGAAACAACATCGTCACCCAAACAGCAGGAGCTTGTTGAGACCTTCATCGCTTCCACCGGATCAATGGTTGAGGTGGTCAACGAACTCACCATGGAGACCGCAGGCAACATTACCTTTGAGAGGAGAGGCGAGATACGTTTCAGGCTTGGATCAATCATCCGTGACACAATCGGGCTGATGAAGCTGAGCAGGAGGCATGACCAGAGCGTGGTTGTTTATGATGACCGCGGTGAGGGAGACAGGGAGTACAGGGGTGACCCCATCATCATCAAACAGATCCTCATCGATCTGCTCAGTGCAGCCATCTCCGGCCCGGCCGGAAAAGTGACAATCAAGATCCAGGTCAGGGAGTCGGGTGAAAGGGAAGGTGCACACAAGGTGGAATTCACCCTGTCATCGAACAACGAGGTTGTATTCATAGGCGAAGGTCGCCAGCCTTCCCCGCTTGCGGGAAGGCTGATACGTGATTGCGGCGGGAACTGGCAGGAGGCCACCGCCGGCACCGGTTCATATTTCGTTTTCTACATCTTCCTCCGGAGAGCTGACAAGGTCACGCGTCCGGCAGCGGCAAGCGCACTTATAAAGGAGATGGAGACAGAGAAGAGTCACAAGGAATTGAAAGACCTTAACATACTTCTGGTTGAAGACAATCCCATCAACCAGCGCATCACCCAGCTCATGCTTGAACCGCTCGTGAGGAGACTTGAGATTGCCCGCACAGGCAAGGAGGCCCTTGATATGTTCGGCACATCACGCTATGACCTTATCCTGATGGACGTGCAGATGCCGGTGATGAACGGGCTGGTTGCAGCTGAAAAGATAAGGGGACTTGAGACAAGCACAAGCGGACACGTGCCGATAATTGCCATCACCGCCAATGCGATGCTCGGCGACAGGGAGCAATGCCTTGCAGTGGGGATGGATGATTATATAAGCAAGCCTATTGAGCCTGACGTGCTCATTGAAAAGATTACGGCGCTGATCTGAGCAGGGGTCTGCGGACTGCCGGCATCGGCCTGAATGCTGCAACATGGTCACAGGCAGCAGTCTGAATGCGGCAACATGGCTGCAGGCAGCAGCCTGAATGCTGCAACATGGTTGCCGGCAGCAGCCTGAATGCTGCAACATGGTTGCAGGCTGCAGCCCGGATACGGTGACCGGAAAAATCTTCCCCCGGTTATACTTAAATCTTCAGAAAGGTTTTACCCCCAGGATCATTATGTCATCAATCTGGTCATGGCCCTGCATCCATGACACGATGGTTTCATCAAGTATCCGCTGCTGGTCAGCCAGTGGGTATTTGCTTATTGTCAGGAGTATATGCCTGAGCCGGCGGTACATGAACTTCTTATTCTCAGGCCCCCCGAACTGGTCAGCATAACCGTCGGAAAAAAGATAAAGGATATCCCCTTCCTGAAGGGTGAAGGTGCTGCGGTTGAATGAAACCATGGCGAACGACTGTACCACATTCTTCTTGTCGCCCTTGATCTCTATCAGCTTGTCGTCACGGACAATATAAACCGGCAGGAACGCCCCGGAGAACTCCATAACCTTCGTCTCCCTGTCAATGATGCAGATACCCATTTCTATTCCGTCCTTTATCAGGGCCTTGCCGCTTTCTTCCTTGAAGAAGGCCGATTCCAGCTCGCGGTTCATTGTAAGAAGCACCTGGTCAGTGTCATCAACCCGCATCTCGTTAATGATCTTCTGTATGAGTTCGAGGCCGATCATTGACATCAGCGCACCCGGAACCCCGTGTCCCGTGCAGTCAGCTGCAGCTATGAAGTACTTTCCGTCACGCTCACTGAACCAGTAGAAATCACCACTTACAATATGTTTTGGCCTGTAGTAGATGAAATGATCCGGAAAGATCCTCCGTATATGGTGTTCAGCAGGAAGAAGTGCCGCCTGTATCCTGCAGGCATAGTTAAGGCTGTCAGTCAGATCCTTGTTCCGCACCTGCAGTTCGGATCTCTGCAGATCAATCTCGCTGTATGCGCCCTGTATCTCCCGCAGGTGCTTCCTGGTACGGAGCAGCACCCAGAACTGGAGTATGGCCAGGTAAACCAGTGCCGCTATAATAATTACCACAATGATGTAATTGAAGACAGGATTGTCTTTCAGTCCCTGCACAATGGCAGTCACCATAGCCGCTGACGGTATGCCTGTCACCCTGCTGTTGCTTTTACCGTCTCCACGGAAGCCTGGCCCGGTTTGACCAGCGGGAGAAGCCGGAGTGACGGAGATTCAAGAAACGGACCAATCCGGTATTCAGGCCACCTGGCATTGACAAGTTCAATTGTCTCCGGCTCTGAACAGACGACATTTGGCCACTCACGCGGGAAAGCCGGCAGTGAGCGGGTTTTGGAGGTGGCATCGATGAAGATCGCACCTCCTTCAAGGTGATACAGGTCACGTGCCGGATCACTGTTGCCGGTCACCAGCCATATGAGCATTGCCGGATCATCGGCATCAGCTCCGTCATCAACTGCAATGATGACAGTACCCGGAGTGGTAAGTGATGCGGGCAGTGAGGCTGCCAGACCATGCATATCAAGCCCCTCCTCCGGCTTAAGTATTGTCAGAACCGCCACCGGCAGGGCAAATTCAGCCATTGTCTTCATCCCGGTGACGACTTTCTCATTGAACTGTTCACCGGTAAGGAGCAGCAGCGGGACGGAATGATACTCATCGGTGCGTTCCTCCGGTAGCTTCACTGTGGCGTCAATGCCCAGCTTGCCTCCCATGCTGAACCTGTCTGAGGAGTGATCAAGCACGTCAAGCGGTCCGCGGGTGAGCAGCAGGTCAGACTCAAACCTGACGTTTGCAAATACTGCTTCAGCCACAGCCCTGTAATCAGTAACTGGCAGGTTGCCGCTGACAACGATAATGTATTTGCTGAGCATCATCTGGCCTGCGCCGAAGAGGGCACTGAGCACTTTCATCCCCTGCCCCGGGTAGGTCTTTTCTATGCTTACTATCACAAGGTTATGGGCTACGCCCGAAACTGGCATGTGCAGCTCCCGTATCTCCGGGGCAATAGCAAGTTTTATGGGTGCGAAGAAGATTTTTTCTGTTGCCTTTCCCATCCATGCATCTTCCATTGGCGGAACTCCGACTATTGTGGCGGGATAGACAGCGTTTCTCCTGTGGGTTATACAGGTAACATGGAATACCGGGTAAAGATCGGCAAGGGAATAAAAGCCGGTATGGTCACCAAAAGGGCCTTCAGTGACTGCCGCCTCGGAGGTATCAACATATCCTTCAATGACGAAATCAGAGTCTGCGGGCACCCACATATCATTTGTAAGGCATTTGACGAGGTCAACGCGCCGCCGTCTCAGAAATGCCGCCAGGAGGTACTCGCTGATATCTTCCGGCAGTGGTGCCGTGGCTGCATAGGTATATACCGGATCACCTCCCAGGGTAACTGTGACAGGCATCCGTCCTCCCCTTTTCTTCCATGCCTCAAAGTGGCGGGCACCGGTCTTGTGCCTGTGCCAGTGCATTCCGGTGATATCGCGGCCCATGATCTGCATCCGGTACATTCCCAGGTTTGGCTTACCGGTCACGGGGTGCCTGGTATGCACCAGGGGCAACGTCACAAACCTGTCACCGTCATGAGGCCAGCATTTAAGTATGGGCAGCCTGCCAAGGTCAGGCTCCTGCACTACAATCTCCTGGCATTCACCCCTTCCCCTCTTTCTCCTGGGTGAGAGAGTGAGAAGACGGAGCATCCCCGGCAGACGTGACAGCCAGCCTGTCAGGCCGCGAGGCTGAGTCAGGGACTCCACCAGTGAAAACAGCTCTTCGCCGGCATCATCAAGTGATGCACGGCTGATGGCTGCCGCCATTCGCCCGTCTGAGGCAAAAGCGTTTATGAGCAGCGGAAAGGCAGTGCCGGTGTTCTCAAAAAGCACCGCCTTACCCCCATTCTTTACCAGGCGGTCAGCTATCTCAGTTATCTCCAATACAGGATTTACCGGGCATGTGACACGCACGAGTTCACCTCGTGATTCCAGAAATGACACAAACTGAGACAGGCCGTTAAATGACATTGAGCAACAGATTTGTACAAATATAAAAATAAAAACTCCGCGCAGGCGGAGTTTTCATTATGGTAACAGTGCCGGGATTACTCGCAACCGTAAACTGCATTTGCACCCAGTTCCTCCTCAATGCGGAGAAGCTGATTGTATTTGGCAATACGGTCGGTACGGCTGAGTGATCCGGTCTTTATCTGGCCCGAGTTGGTTGCAACTGCAACATCGGCGATTGTTGAGTCTTCGGTCTCACCCGAACGGTGTGATGTCACTGTTGTATAACCAGCCCTGTGAGCCATCTCGATGCAGTTGAGGGTTTCGGTCAGGGTTCCGATCTGGTTCAGCTTGATGAGGATGCTGTTGGCGCAGCCAAGGCTGATACCTTTCTCAAGATACTCAACGTTTGTCACGAACAGGTCGTCGCCGACGATCTGGATCCTTGAACCGAGCTGCTGGGTATGCAGTTTCCATCCTTCCCAGTCGCCCTCGCTCATACCGTCCTCGATGGAATCAATGATGGGATATTTTTCAACCAGTGCGGTGAGATAATCTGCCTGCTGTGCAGGGGTGAGTTTCTTGCCTTTTTCTCCTTCAAACCTGGCGTAATTGTAAACACCATCTTCAAAGAATGAGCTTGCGGCACAGTCAAGTGCTATTGCCACGTCGCTGACCGGCTTGTAACCAGCAGCCGTGATTGCCTTGATAATGCAATCAAGTGCATCTTCTGTGCCTTTTAGAGCCGGTGCGAAACCGCCCTCATCACCTACTGCGGTGCTGAGGCCGCGTTCCTTGAGCACTTTTTTCAGTGAATGGAACACTTCTGCTCCCATCCTGAGGCCTTCGGCAAATGAGGTGGCGCCTTTCGGACGGATCATGAACTCCTGGAATGCTATAGGTGCGTCAGAGTGGGCACCGCCGTTTATGATGTTCATCATCGGTACGGGGAGGACGCGTGCGTTGGTTCCGCCGATGTACCTGTACAGAGGCAGCCCGTGGTATGCTGCTGCAGCTTTCGCGCATGCGAGTGACACACCAAGAATTGCATTGGCGCCAAGATTGCTTTTGGTGGGGGTACCGTCAAGGTCAATCATCTTCTGGTCAAGACCAATCTGGTCAGTAACATCCATTCCCATGACTTCCTCAGCAATGACATTGTTGACATTGTGAACGGCCTTGAGAACGCCCTTGCCAAGATAACGGGCCTTGTCTCCGTCTCTCAGTTCCAGTGCCTCGTTTTCACCTGTTGATGCACCTGAAGGAACTGCTGCCCTGCCTGATGCACCGCTGGCTGTTACAACTTCGACCTCGATGGTCGGATTGCCCCTTGAATCAAGGATCTCTCTTGCGTGAACACTAACTATCTGACTCATTGTAATTTATGTTTTTTAATAATACTATGCAATATATATAAAAAAGGGATATGGTCATTCAGACAATATCCCTTCAGTATATGATCATTGACTGTTATTCTTTTGATTCTTCGGTTTCAGGTGCCTTTTCTTCAGCCGGAGTTTCAGTTTTTGCAGCTGTTTCGGCTACGGCAGCAGTTTCAGCGGTTTTCTTCTTCGGGGTACGACGGCGGCGTGCTGTCTTGGCCTTGGTACCTTCGGTTGCCAGCATGTTCTCATTGAAGTCAACAAGTTCAATGATGCACATCTCGGCTGAGTCACCTATGCGTGATCCTGTCTTAAGGATGCGGGTGTAACCTCCGGGGCGGCCGGCGATCTTCGGGCCTACTTCCCTGAACAGTTCGGCAACGGCGTTTTTGTTTTCAAGATAACTGAATACAACCCTGCGTGAGTGGGTTGAGTCATCCTTTGACTTTGTGATGAGGGGCTCAACGTAAGTTCTCAGCGCGCGTGCTTTGGCGGTTGTTGTGCTGATACGCTTGTGAAGGATCAGTGATGATGCCAGATTGGCCATCATTGCCTTCCTGTCGGCGCTTTTCCTTCCAAGGTGGTTTATAGCATTTAAATGTCGCATTTCTCTCTATCCTTACCTGTTATTAATCTTTGTCGAGTTTGTATTTTGCCACATCCATCCCGAATGAGAGGCTCATTGTTTCAAGGAGCTCATCGAGTTCGGTAAGCGACTTCTTGCCGAAGTTGCGGAACTTGAGGAGGTCATTCTTATTGAATTTGACCAGGTCACCAAGGGTTTCCACCTCAGCTGCCTTGAGGCAGTTAAGAGCCCTTACGGAGAGGTCAAGGTCAACGAGTTTGGTTTTGAGCAGCTGGCGCATGTGGAGTATCTCCTCGTCGAATTCCTCGTTTGCCATCTTGTCTTCATAGTCAATTGTGATCTTTTCTTCCGAGAAGAGCATGAAGTGGTAAATGAGGATTTTTGCTGCCTCCTTGAGGGCGTCCTTGGGGTGAATGGAGCCGTCAGTGGTTATTTCTATGATGAGTTTTTCGTAGTCGGTTTTCTGTTCAACCCTGTAGTTTTCGATTGAGTATTTTACGTTGCGGACAGGGGTGAAAATCGAATCGATTGCAATAAGTCCGAATTCGGCTTCAGCGGGCTGGTTTTCTTCAGCCGGCACATAGCCCCTGCCTTTTGAGATATTGATCTCGAACTGCAGTTTGACATCGGGTTCCATACGGCAGATGACCAGTTCAGGGTTGAGCACCTCGAAGCTGCTGAGTGAGTTATTCAGGTCACCGGCTTTGAAAGCTTCCTGCCCGGAGATTTTGACCACAATTTTCTCGGTGTCGATATCCTCAACCATTCTCCTGAAGCGTATCTGTTTCAGATTCAGGATGATTTCGGTTACGTCCTCCATCACGCCGGTGATGGTTGAGAACTCATGATCAACGCCCTCTATCTTGACTGTAGTGATGGCGAATCCTTCCAGTGAGGAGAGGAGAATTCTTCTGAGGGCATTACCCACGGTGATGCCATAGCCGGGTTCAAGCGGGCGGAATTCAAATTTTCCGTACTGGTCGTCCGCTTCCAGTAATATTACTTTATCAGGTTTCTGGAATGCTAATATGGCCATATGAATATTATTACTTTTATTACTTCGAGTAAAGTTCAACG